>NZ_CBCHRQ010000027.1:0-15679 GCF_965064355.1 Aquiluna sp. | reverse complement strand
ATCGAGCTGCCCGAGTACAAGGGAACCCGAGGGGAGACCCCACCAGAGTTCATGGGTCAAACCGAACTACTGGTTGAGGCACTTACCGCGATGAACATAACCAGCGTCTCTAGGGAAATGTTTGAAGCCGATGACCTACTTGCTTCTCTCAGCGTCCAGGGGGAGCAGGCCGGCTACAAGGTTCTGGTCGTCTCTGGAGACAGAGATACTTTCCAGCTCATCACTGAAGAAGTGACGATTCTCTACCCGATCAAGGGTGTTATGAATCTGGCCCGGATGGACGATGCCGCTGTCCTCGAGAAGTACGGGGTGCATGCCAAGCAGTACCCAGAGCTTGCAGCGCTAGTCGGGGAAACCTCGGACAACCTAAAGGGCATCCCCGGGGTTGGTCCCAAGACCGCGGCAAAGTGGATTCAAGAGTTTGGTTCACTGCAGGCCATCTTGGATGGCGCGGAACAGATCCCTGGCAAGGTCGGCGAAAGCCTTAGGGAGCATAAAGAGCTAGCCGTTAGAAACCGCAGACTCAATCACCTAATGCGCGACCTTGAGTTCGAATTCACCTTGGACCAGTTGGAGCTCGGCGCTGTAAATGAGGACCAGGTGAAGGAAGTCTTTGCCAAGCTCTCGTTCCGAACCCTATTGACCAGAGTGCTCAAGCTTCGCGGCACCGATGGATCTCAGCACAAAGTGATTAGCGCAAAAATTGAACCTGAAAAGGTTCAAGAATCACTTTCGGCTGACCCCATTTCATCAGCGGCTAGCGAGTTGATAGCAGAGCTGCCATCCCAGCCGGTTGACGCAAAGTCCGCGACACTGGGTGAGATTGCTGCACTAGTTGCCGATCATGAGGCTCACCTGAAGATCGAGATTGCTAACGAACGAATTGTCGGCATCGGCGCTGCCACCTTGGCGGTGAGATTGAACTGGGATGGGCAATTAGATCCAAAGGACCTGATAACCAAGGGTGGGTTTGGGACTTGGAACTTCAAAGAAGTTTCCAAGCAGCTAAAAGCTATGGGCTTGACACTTGGTCCAATTACAAACGATCCGCTTTTGGCAAGCTACATAATCGACCCTCTTACAAAAGACCTAAACCCAGATGCGTTGATCCGCACCTACGCCGGTATCGACATAGTTCGACAGGATCCAAATGAGCTACTTGCCCAGAGCGATCCTTCGCTTGATGCCTGGGTATTCGCCGTGCTCTCAAAAATCGCCATCGCCCAATTGGAAGCTGAAGGTTCTCTCGGTGTGTATCGAGACATCGAACTTCCAGCCAGCGTGACGCTTGCGCAGATGGAGCAGCAGGGAATCGCGATCGATAAAGCGAGTCTTGAGCAGCAGTTCGACGAGCTCAGCACCGAAGTTGAATCTGTGGCCAAAGAGGCTTACGCCATCATTGGTCACGAAGTAAATCTCGCAAGTCCCAAGCAGCTTCAAACCGTATTGTTTGAAGAACTTGGAATGCAGGGCACTAGAAGCGTAAAGACCGGATACTCAACAAACGCGGAAGCTCTCGCGACACTTTATGAGCAAACCGAGCACCCATTTTTAGAGCGTTTGCTTGCGCACCGCGATGCCACAAAGCTTCGTCAGATGGCAGAGACCCTCATCAAGGCAATTGAGCCAGACGGCCGCATCCACACGACCTACTCTCAGGTTGGAACTGCTACCGGTCGCCTGAGTAGCGAGAACCCAAACCTGCAGAACATTCCGATCAAGACCGCTAAGGGTCAGAAGCTTCGAAGCGCCTTCGTTGCTGGGGCGGGCTTCGAAACCCTGCTTACAGCCGACTACTCGCAAATCGAGATGCGCATCATGGCGCATCTATCCCAGGATGCCGGCCTAATCGAGGCATTCAACCAGGGTGAGGACCTGCACAGCTTTGTTGGGGCTCGAATCTATGGCGTGGAACCAAGTGAGGTCACCTCTCAAATGCGCTCCAAAGTCAAGGCAATGAGCTACGGCTTGGTTTACGGTCTTAGCGAATACGGTCTGGCCAGGCAGCTGCGCATTGAGAGCAAAGAGGCCAAGCAGCTCATGTCTGATTACTTCGACCGCTTTGGTGGCGTGAAGACATACCTAGACCAGGTGGTTCAGAAGGCTAAAACACTTGGTTACACCACCACCGTTTATGGTCGCAGAAGGCCGTTCCCAGATTTGAACTCGAAGATTTTCCAGCTTCGCGAAATTGCCAGACGAGCAGCGCTAAACGCCCCAATTCAGGGCACTGCCGCTGACATCATGAAGCTTGCGATGATCAAAGTGCACAATTCGATGTTGGCTGAGGGGCTGAAATCCCAGCTATTGCTCCAGGTTCACGATGAGTTGGTGTTGGCTGTCGCGCCGGGGGAGTTAGAGCAACTCAAGGCGCTCACCACCAAGGCCATGAGCGATGTGGCAAAACTCTCCGTTCCACTTGAGGTGCACATCGGCATTGGCGCTAATTGGGAACTAGCAGGGCACTAGATATACCTGTAAGCTTGCGCGAGTGCTAATTGGCACAAATCCCTGTCCAATCGCCGGACAAATAGGAAAGCTTTTCTAAGGTTTTCCCTTGCACGGCCCGAGTAAAACAAAGTGAATAACACCACATATGGCAACCAAACAAACCGCTAAAAAGCAGGTAGCAGTAAACGACATTGGCTCAGCAGAGGACTTCTTAGCTGCAGTAGAAGCAACTCTAAAGTTCTTCAACGATGGTGACCTAATCTCTGGAACCATCGTAAAAATCGATCGGGACGAAGTCCTAGTAGACGTCGGTTACAAGACCGAGGGTGTAATCCCAATTCGCGAGCTTTCCATCCGTCAGGATGCAGATCCAAATGACATCGTCAAGGTTGGCGATGCAATCGAGGCACTTGTTCTTCAGAAGGAAGACAAAGAAGGCCGACTAATTCTTTCCAAGAAGCGTGCTCAGTACGAGCGTGCCTGGGGCGACGTTGAGAAGATCAAGGAAGCCGATGGCGTGGTCAAGGGCATCGTTATCGAGGTTGTTAAGGGTGGTGTAATCGTTGACATTGGTCTACGAGGTTTCCTACCTGCATCTCTAATCGAGCTTCGCCGCGTTCGCGACCTAGGGCCATACCTTGGTACCGAGGTTGAGGCCAAGATCCTTGAGCTAGACAAGAACCGCAACAACGTTGTGCTTTCTCGTCGCGCACTGTTGGAGGAGAGCCAGAGCGCTAACCGCAGCACCTTCCTAAACGACCTAGCCAAGGGCCAGGTTCGTACCGGTGTGGTTTCCTCGATCGTAAACTTCGGTGCATTCATCGACCTAGGTGGCGTAGACGGTCTAGTCCACGTTTCCGAGTTGAGCTGGAAGCACATCGAGCACGCCAGCGAGGTAGTTGAGGTTGGCCAAGAGGTTACCGTTGAGGTTCTCGAGGTTGACAACGACCGTGAGCGTGTATCGCTTTCGCTCAAGGCAACTCAGGAAGACCCATGGCAGCTATTTGCTCGTACTCACGCCATTGGCCAGTACATCCCGGGCAAGGTCACCAAGATTGTTCCATTCGGTGCGTTCGTTCGCGTTGCAGATGGCATCGAGGGTCTAGTTCACATCTCAGAGCTATCCTCCAAGCACGTTGAGCACGCAGACCAGGTTGTTTCTGTCAACGAAGACGTGTTCGTCAAGCTGATCGACATCGACCTAGAGCGTCGCCGCATCTCGCTATCTCTAAAGCAGGCTTTGGACGAGGTTGACCCAGATGGCACCGACTTCAACCCAGTGCTTTACGGCATGAGCGCAGACTACGACGAGAACGGCAACTACCGTTACCCAGACGGCTTCGACCCAGCCACCAGTGAATGGAAGGCCGGTTTCGAGGAGGCTCGCACCAAGTGGGAGGCAGAGTACGCCGAGGCACACACTCGTTGGGGCACACACAAGTCTCAGGTCAAGGCCACTCGCGCGCAGCTTGCTGCTCTTCCAGAGGCACCAGCAACCCCAGCACAGGAGCCAACCGCTTCTACAGGATCCGCAGCTTCCGAGGGAACCTTGGCAGACGACGAGTCGCTAGCAGCATTGCGCGACAAGCTATCTGGCGACAAGTAAATTAGCTAAAGCGAAGCGGGGGTGCGAAAGCACCCCCGCTTTCGTTTATCCTTAGCCAGTGCTGATTGCGCTAACAGGTGGTATTGGATCCGGTAAGTCGACCGTGGCTCGACGCTGGGTTGAACTTGGCGCAACCGAGGTCGATGCAGACTTGCTTGCAAGAGAAGTCGTTGAGCCTGGAAGCATTGGTTTAGAGCAAGTCGTCCAGGAATTTGGCCCTTCGGTCTTGACCGAGTCAGGCACGTTAGACCGAGCTGCGCTAGCGAAGATTGCATTTGCAAGCGACGCCAACCGAATCAAGCTTGAGGGCATTCTTCACCCGCTGATTCAAGAACTTGCTCTACAAAAGGTCACCAATCTTGAAGGCGTGGTCGTCTACACAATCCCTTTGTTTGTTGAGAGTAAGTCCAAGCTCCAATTCGACAAGGTAGTAGCTATCAGTTGCGATGAGGATGTTCGCGTTAGAAGACTCGTCGATTCTCGCGGGATGACTGAAGCCGAGGCTAGAAGCCGCATCGCTGCTCAGGCAAACGACACTCAGAGGGAAGCCGTGGCTGACATAGTTATCGATTCGAATTGCTCATTGGAAGAACTTATCCAAAAAGCAGACGCGGTCTACCTTGGCCTCAAGGAGAAGTTGTGACACCAGAAGATGCCAGACCATTCCGCGCAGAAACACCGTATGAGCCCTCCGGAGACCAGCCTCAGGCAATCAAGGAGATCACCGAACGAATCACTGCGGGGGAGCGCGACGTTGTTCTTTTGGGTGCAACCGGTACTGGAAAATCTGCCACCACTGCGTGGGTGATCGAGAAGCTACAGCGTCCAACTCTGGTTATCGCCCACAATAAAACTCTTGCTGCACAGCTTGCCAGCGAATTGCGCATGATGTTCCCCGATAACGCCGTTGAGTACTTTGTTAGCTACTACGACTACTACCAGCCAGAGGCATACGTTCCGCAGACTGACACCTTCATTGAGAAGGACTCGACCATCAATGAAGAGGTTGAGCGTCTTCGCTACTCAGCCACTATGTCTTTGCTATCCAGACGCGATGTGATTGTGGTATCAACCGTCTCTTGCATCTACGGCCTCGGTGCTCCGAAAGAGTATTTGGCGCAGTCGCTTCCGCTTCAGGTTGGGCAACGCATCGATCGCGATGAACTTATTCGTGGCCTAGTACAAATTCAGTACCAGAGAAATGACATTGAGTTTGTGCGCGGAAACTTCAGAGTCAAAGGCGACACCGTAGAAATCATCGCTGTCTACGATGAGGAAGCCACTCGCATTGAGTTCTTTGGCGACGAGATTGAGAAGATCTATCGGATCCACCCTTTGACCGGTGAGGTCTTGATGGAGCGCCAGTCAGTGGCAATCTACCCAGCTTCCTACTACGTGGCACCTGTGGAGCGTATGGCCCAGGCCATGGAGGCTATCGAAGAGGAGCTGGAAGGTCGCTACCGCGAATTCGAGCAGCAGGGCAAGCTCTTGGAGGCCCAGCGCATCAAGATGCGCACCACCTTTGACTTAGAGATGATCCGCGAACTTGGCTTCTGCTCGGGTATTGAGAACTACTCGAGACAGATTGACCAGCGCGAACCCGGAGAACCGCCGGCTTGTCTGTTGGATTACTTCCCTGAGGACTTTTTAACCGTTATTGACGAGTCACATGTCACGGTTCCTCAGATTGGAGCCATGTCTGCCGGAGATGCTTCCAGAAAGCGCACACTGGTTGAGCACGGTTTCCGTCTCCCGTCGGCCCTAGACAACAGGCCCCTGAGGTTCGAGGAATTCCTGGAGCGAACCGGACAAACTCTTTACCTATCCGCTACTCCTGGAAAGTATGAACTTGCTAAGGTCGACGGGGTAGTGGAGCAAATAATCCGCCCAACCGGTCTTGTAGATCCACAGATAGTCGTAAAGCCATCTAAAGGTCAAATCGATGACTTGCTTGAGGAGATCAAGCTTCGTAGCGAACGCAATGAGCGCGTCCTGGTGACCACCCTTACCAAGCGTCTGGCAGAAGAGGTGACTGACTACTTCACCGAGATGGGCATCAAGGTCCGATATCTACACTCCGACGTTGACACCCTGCGACGAGTTGAGCTACTTCGAGAACTCAGACAGGGCATCTTCGATGTATTGGTAGGTATCAACCTTTTGCGAGAGGGTCTAGACCTCCCAGAGGTGTCACTAGTTGCAATCTTGGATGCCGACAAAGAAGGATTCCTTCGCTCAGCCACCTCGCTGATTCAGACCATTGGTAGAGCAGCACGTAACATCAACGGTGAAGTGCACATGTATGCCGATCGAGTTACAGATTCGATGGCAAAGGCAATCGATGAGACCAACCGTAGGCGTGAGAAGCAGGTTGCCTACAACCTCGCAAACGGCATTGACCCGACCCCACTTCGCAAGAAGATTGCGGATATCACCGATCAGCTGATGCGCGAAGAAGTCGACACCGCCCAGCTGATTGAGGAACTCAAACGAGAACCAAAGCGCAAATCCAGCGTTCCGATGCGAGGACGCCCGAACATTGGAGCTGCCGGCAAGGATGCGCTGCTTTCAACCATTTTGGATCTCGACGCTCAGATGAAGGGTGCAGCTTCGGAACTGCAGTTCGAACTCGCTGCCAGAATTCGCGATGAAATTTCCGAGCTGAAGCGCGAGCTTAGGCAAATTGAGTCCGCTGGACACGCCTAAACTTCTAGGGTGAGTATTCAAACCCCAACCGGTGCCAAGCTATCCATCAAAGGCGCACGCGTCCATAATCTGAAGAATCTAAACCTTGAGATTCCAAGGGATGCTCTCATTGTTTTTACCGGCCTTTCTGGTTCGGGTAAGTCCTCTCTGGCCTTCGACACAATCTTCGCCGAGGGTCAAAGACGTTATGTTGAGTCACTCAGCGCATACGCCAGGCAGTTTCTAGGGCAGGTTGATAGACCTGACGTCGACTTCATCGAGGGGCTCAGTCCTGCGGTTTCCATCGACCAAAAGTCAACCAATCGCAACCCGCGCTCAACAGTTGGAACCATCACAGAGATTCACGACTACCTCAGATTGCTCTGGGCTCGAATTGGAGTCCCACACTGCCACGTTTGTGGCGAGGTGATTTCAAAGCAGACCCCGCAGGCCATAGTCGATCAGCTACTAACCCTTGACGAGGGCACCAGGTTCCAGCTGCTAGCACCGATTGTGCAGCAGAAAAAAGGCGAATTCCAGGACCTCTTTGCATCATTGCAGTCCCAGGGTTACGCCAGAGCCGTTGTGGATGGCGAGACCGTCGTGCTATCAGAGGCAAAGCCGCTGAAGAAGAGCTTCAAGCACGACATTGCAGTCGTGGTTGACCGACTGGCGATCAAGTCTGATGTGATTTCGCGACTTACGGACTCGGTAGAGACTGCGCTGAAACTGGCCGACGGTCGGGTGATTGTTGACTTTGTCGACGACGGTAAGCAGCGCACTTTCTCAGAGCGTCTGTCATGCCCAAATGAGCATGCCATTGCGCTTTCGGAGATTGAGCCTCGAACCTTTAGCTTCAACGCCCCATTTGGATCCTGCCCAGCTTGTTCGGGTCTTGGCGTGAAGATGGCGGTTGACTCACAGCTTGTGATTGGCGATGAGGGTGTCAGCATCAACGAGGGTGTATTGCTTCCTTGGTCGACCCAGGGTAAGGGTCTTTACAGCTACTTCACAAGGCTTTTGGATGGATTGACTCAAGACCTTGATTTCTCCCTTGATACTCCTTGGCAGGACCTTGCTGAAGAGGTCCAAGAGGCGATCTTGAACGGCAACGACTTTGAAGTTCAAGTTAAGTGGCGGTCAAAGTACGGTCGTGAAATGCGCTACACGTCTGGTTTTGAGGGAGTGCTGCCATATGTCGAAAGACGCTATCTTGAAGCCGACTCGGATTGGGCGCGCGGAAAATGGTCCGAATTTCTAAGGGAGATTCCGTGTCCGGAGTGTGACGGTTCCAGACTTCGCCCTGAGGTGTTGGCAGTGAAGGTCCACGAAAAATCGATTCACGATGTTGCCGCCATGAGCCTGATGAATGCTCACGGGTTCTTTGAGACCATTGAGCTAACTGACCGTGAGGCCACAATTGCAGCTCAGGTTCTGCGTGAGATTAGAGCGAGACTCGACTTTCTGCTAGCAGTTGGCCTTGACTACCTATCACTTGAAAGAGCAGCCGGCTCACTCTCCGGTGGCGAGGCCCAGCGAATTCGCCTTGCCACGCAAATTGGTGCTGGTCTAACCGGCGTTCTCTACGTGTTGGATGAACCTTCTATTGGCCTGCACCAAAGAGATAACCTGCGCCTAATCGAAACCTTGGTGAAGCTCAAGAACCTCGGCAACACCTTGATTGTTGTGGAACACGATGAAGACACCATCCGCACTGCAGATTGGTTAGTGGATATCGGACCGGGTGCGGGTCTACACGGTGGCGAAGTTGTTCACTCTGGCAGCTATAAATCGCTACTAGAAAATAAGAAGTCGATTACCGGTGACTACCTAGCCGGACGTCTCAAGATCGAGACTCCAAAAAAGCGCAGGGCTATTGACCCAGAGCGCAAGATCAAGGTGGTTGGAGCTCGAGAGAACAACCTCCAAAATGTTGACGTTGAGTTCCCGCTGGGAGTAATGACCGCCATTACCGGAGTATCCGGTTCTGGCAAATCATCGCTGGTGAATGACGTGCTCTACGAAGTGCTTGCTAACAAGCTCAACGGTGCCAAAGGGGTTGCTGGAAAGCACACCCGGATTGAAGGTCTCGAGCAACTCGACAAGGTTGTCCACGTTGACCAGGCACCGATTGGTCGCACCCCTAGATCTAACCCAGCCACCTACACCGGAGTTTTCGACCACGTTCGCAAGCTGTTTGCAGACACTCAGGAGTCAAAAGTTCGCGGATATCTGCAGGGTCGCTTCTCATTCAACGTCAAGGGCGGTAGATGTGAGAACTGTGCTGGTGATGGAACTATTCGCATTGAGATGAACTTCCTACCGGATGTTTATGTGATGTGTGAGGACTGCAAGGGAGCGCGGTATAACCGCGAGACACTGCAGGTTAAGTACAAAGGCAAATCGATCGGTGACGTGCTCAATATGCCTATCAGCGAGGCCGCTGAGTTCTTCGCACCAATCAATTCCATCGCAAGGTATCTAAACACTTTGGTCGATGTCGGTTTGGGTTATGTGACTCTAGGTCAGAGCGCAACCACACTTTCCGGTGGCGAAGCTCAGCGAGTGAAGTTGGCAACAGAGTTGCAGCGTAGGTCAACGGGTAAGACCATTTACGTGCTGGATGAACCAACCACCGGTTTGCACTTTGAAGACGTTCGCAAGCTTTTGATTGTGCTTTCCGGCCTGGTTGAAAAGGGCAACACCGTTATTGTCATTGAGCACAACCTTGATGTCATAAGGTGCTCGGACTGGGTAATTGACCTAGGTCCCGAGGGTGGCTCTGGCGGCGGTTTGGTTATTGCTGAGGGAACTCCAGAGGCTGTAGCGAAGGTCAAAAAGAGTCACACCGGAAAGTTCCTGGCGGAGATCCTGGGCTAATAATGGCCAACGACCTAGCCTTTCGGCCCTCAACCGGCGAGATACCTACTGAACCAGGTGTCTATCGCTTTGTTGATGAGTCAGGTCGAGTTCTCTATGTCGGAAAAGCCAAGAATCTTCGGGCAAGACTAAGTAACTACTTCGGCCCACTCTCATCGCTTCACGAACGCACCCAGCGAATGCTGTTAGCCGCCAGAGACGTGAAGTGGACAATTGTTCCAAGCGAGTACGAAGCGCTGCAGCTGGAATTTATGTGGATAAAAGAATTCGATCCACCGTTCAACGTTCGTTTCAAAGACGATAAGAGCTATCCCTACCTAGCCATCACGGTTAGCGATGCGGTTCCAAGGGCATTCATTACCCGGAATAGAGAGATCAAAGGCGCTCGTGTCTTAGGGCCCTACACGCAGGCCTGGGCGATACGAGAGACGTTGGATACCTTGCTCAAGGTTTATCCGGTTCGCAGCTGCACCGCTGGTATCTTCCAGGCAGCCAAGCGACAAAGCCGTCCGTGCCTGCTAGCTGACATCGGTAAGTGCTCGGCACCTTGTGTTGATCGCATAAGTCAACCAGATCACAAAGCGCTGGCGAAAAGACTCGGAGACTTTTTGGCAAGTGGCGACGAGAGCTATATCAAAGAGCTCAGCACGCGCATGAAAAAGGCTTCTGAAGATCAAAACTACGAGCTCGCCGCACAGCTGAGAGATGACGTCTTTGCACTGGAAAAGGTTCTAGAGAAAAGCACTTTAGTCTTCGATGACAAAACCGACGCCGACCTAATCAGTATTGCCAGGGACGAGCTCAGCGCTGCGGTTTCGGTCTTCTTCATTCGTGGTGGTCGCATCCGAGGTAATCGCTCAATGGTGGTCGACCTTGAGCTTGACCGCAGTAACTCCGAGCTAATGGAGTACGTGATTCAAGAGCTCTACACACCATCAAAATCCAGCCAGCATCTCGAGGTGCCAAGGCAGCTTTTGGTTAGCACAAAGCCGAATGACGCAAAAGAGCTCGAGCGTTGGCTGGGCGAGCTGCGCGGCTCAAAGGTCGAGGTGCTAAACCCGACCAGGGGAGATAAGGCGAAGCTCCTTGAGACTGCTGGCACCAATGCCAATCACGCCCTAAGTAGCTACAAGCTCAAGCGATCAGCCGATTTCACAGCCAGGGCAGATGCACTCTCGGGGATCCAGCGCAGCCTAAGGATGAAAAATGCTCCGCTTCGAATCGAGTGCTATGACATCTCGCACCTTGGAGGCACAGGCACCGTTGGCTCGATGGTGGTGTTCGAGGATGGCCTTCCAAAGAAAGATCAGTACCGCCGCTTCAACCTAGAAACCGCGGACGATACCGAATCTATCTACCAGGTACTAATGCGCAGATTGAAGTATCTTGCCCAAGATGATCAGGGAGAGAAGTTCAGCTATCGACCATCCTTGATGCTCATCGACGGCGGTCTTCCGCAGCGTAACGCAGCCATTCGAGCGGTTCAGGACTCAGGTGTCGAGGGCATCACAATCGCAACTTTGGCAAAGCGTCTAGAGGAGATCTACATAGACGGTGATGATTTCCCGCTGATCCTTCCTAGAACCAGCGAGGAACTGTTCTTGCTGCAGCGGATCCGTGATGAGGCTCACCGCTTTGCGATTACAGCGCAGCGAGCATCCAGGTCAAAATCCATATCAAGTCAACTACTTGAAATCGATGGCCTAGGTGAGCGCAGAGCAAGATTGCTGCTTCGCAAATTTGGGTCCTTGAAGCGAATCAAATTGGCAAGCGTTGAGGAGATCTCCTTGCTTCCAGGATTTGGTCCAAAGATTGCTGAAATTGTCTTAAAAGCCCTCGGCGATTCTTGAATTGTTATCCCACGCGACACGCCGAAGCACTAACCTTGGGTAGCGCATAAATCAAGGGGTGACATGGAGACGACACGCAAGCCGGAGCTGCTGATCGTAACCGGCATGTCGGGCGCAGGTCGATCCACCGTTGGTAACGCTTTAGAGGATCAGGGATGGTATGTCATCGACAACCTTCCACCGCAGTTACTCGGTCCAATTTCCGACCTCTTCGCACTGAGCAAAGCCAATCTTCCGCGCATTGCGGTCATCATCGATGTTCGCGGCGGTGAGTTCTTCAACGAGCTAATCGGCAACATCGAACAGCTGCGGACCAGAGAGGTCAACGTTCAGTTGCTTTTCCTTGAGGCGAACGATGGTGCTCTGGTCAAGCGCTTTGAAGCTGTCCGCAGACCACACCCACTTCAGGGCGAGGGCACCATCATTGACGGCATTGCTGCCGAGCGCCTAGAGCTGCTAGCGCTTCGTGAAATGGCTGACATTGTTTTTGACACTACTGAATTGAATGTTCACCAACTTACAAATCGTGTTGCCGAAGCTTTTGCTACCAACGCGAAGGGCCTAAAGGTCAACGTGATGAGCTTTGGATTCAAATACGGCATTCCAACCGATGCCGATTTGGTGGCCGATGCCAGATTCATTCCTAACCCGCACTGGCAAGACGAGCTGCGTGCCATGACCGGGAACGATGCCCCTGTTGCCGATTACGTTTTGGCACAGCCAGGTGTCCAGGATTTCATAACCAACTACGTGGCCGTTCTAAGAACCACCTTGGCCGGCTACAGAACCGAGAACAAGCGTTTTGCGACCATCGCAATTGGCTGCACCGGCGGAAAGCACCGCTCAGTTGCAATTGCTAACCGAATTGCCGAAATCCTTTCGGATGAAGCCGACGTAAGAATCTCGGTCAAGCACCGAGATTTGGGTAGAGAGTAAAAGATGGCACTAACTCAAGAAATCAAAGAAGAGCTTGCCCGCACTCCACTTGGTAAGGGCCTGGAGCGAGCGGCTGAACTAGCTACCATTTTGCGATTCTGTGGCGGACTACACCTGATTTCTGGGCGCATAGCAATAGAAGTAGAGCTCGACAGTGCGGCCCTTGCTCGACGTATGTCTAGAGCAATCCTTGAGCTCTATGGCATCCATTCTGAGCTATCGGTGGTTTCCGCTGGAGGATTGCGAAAGCACAGCGGTTACCAGATTCGCGTCCTGAAAGATGGAGAGCTACTGGCTCGCCAAACCGGCCTTATTGATAACCGAGGCCGACCGGTCCGCGGACTACCAGCAACTCTGGTGAGCTCAACTATGGACGAAGCTCGCGCAATTATGCGCGGGGCCTTCTTGGCTCACGGCACACTTACCGATCCTGGTAGAAGCACATCGCTTGAGATCACCGCCCCTGGAAATGAATCCGCAATGGCGTTGGTCGGAGTTGCAAGACGTCTTGGAGTAAGTGCAAAGGCGCGGGAGGTTAGAAACGTCTACCGCGTGGTTATTCGCGATGGCGAAGGTATTACCGAAGTTCTTAAGCAAATGGGCTGCACAGACCAGGTTGTGAAGTGGGAAGAACTGCGCAACCGTCGCGAGGTTAGGGGAGCTGCGAATCGTCTAGCCAACTTTGATGATGCAAACCTACGAAGGAGCGCGCAGGCCGCCGTTGCTGCTGGAGCTCGCGTCCAGCGTGCGCTTGAGATTTTGGGCCCAGATGCACCGCAACACCTGAAATACGCGGGTGAACTTCGCCTTCAGCATCGCGATGCATCGCTTGATGAACTGGGTCGTTTGGCAGATCCACCGATGACTAAAGACGCCATCGCCGGCAGAATTCGCCGCCTATTGGCCACCGCCGATCGAAAAGCTCAGGATTTGGGAATTCCAGATACCGAGAGTGCGATTACAGATTTATTGGATGAAAACTAAGGAGCATGAAATGACCTACACCCTTCCAGAACTTAGCTACGACTACGCGAGCCTCGAGCCACACATCTCAGCTCGCATCATGGAGCTGCACCACTCCAAGCACCATGCCGCATACGTAGCGGGCGCAAATGCCGCGCTAGATGCAATGGCTGAGGCTCGTTCATCCAACAACTTTGCAAACCTTCCGAAGCTCGAGAAGGACCTGGCCTTCAACCTAGGTGGTCACATCAACCACAGCGTGTTCTGGAAGAACCTAACCCCAAACGGAGGCGATGCTCAGGGTGAACTACTTGCTGCAATTAGCGAGTGCTTCGGGTCTTACGACGCTTTCAAGGCTCACTTCACCGCAGCTGCAATGACCATTCAGGGTTCGGGCTGGGCATACCTAGCTTGGGACTCAATTGGCAACCGAATGATCATTGGCCAGCTATACGACCAGCAGGGAAACCTAGCTATTGGAACCATGCCACTTTTGATGCTGGATATGTGGGAGCACGCTTTCTACCTGGACTACCAGAACGTTAAAGCCGACTACGTAAAGGCCTTCTGGAACATCATTAACTGGCAGGATGTTGCTGCAAGGTTTGCTTCGGTTAAGGTCAACAGCCGTTCTCTGCTGCTAGGCTGACCTAGTCCGCTCAATGAAGCGTAGGGCGCAAAAACATCATTTTTTTAGACTGGAGTATTCCCTTGACTCGCATTGGTATTAACGGTTTTGGACGCATTGGACGTAACTACCTCCGTGCCGCCCTGGCTCAGAACTCAAACCTCGAGATCGTTGCTGTAAACGATCTATCCGACCCTAAGAGCTTGGCTCACCTTCTAAAGTACGACTCGGTTACCGGTCGGCTAGACGCCGCTGTTTCGGTTGACGGTGACTCGATTGTCGTCAATGGCAAGTCGATCAAGGTCTTGGCTGAGCGCGACCCTGCAAACTTGGGTTGGGGCAACCTCGGAGTGGATATCGTTATCGAGTCAACCGGTCGTTTCACCAACGCAACCGATGCACGCAAGCACCTAGATGCCGGCGCGAAGAAGGTAATCATTTCAGCTCCCGCCACCGGCGAGGACGCTACTTTCGTTATCGGTGTAAACGAGCACCTTTATGACCCAGCCAACCACCACATCATTTCGAACGCGTCTTGCACCACTAACTGTCTAGCTCCGCTGGCAAAGGTGTTCAATGACAAGTGGGGCATCAAGAACGGTCTGATGACCACAATCCACGCCTACACCGCAGACCAGAACCTACAGGACGGTCCTCACGAGGACCTTCGTCGTGCTCGAGCTGCTGCAATCAACATCGTGCCTTCCACAACCGGCGCCGCAAAGGCAATCGGACTAGTTCTACCAGAGCTAAAGGGCAAGCTAGATGGCTTTGCACTTCGCGTTCCAGTTCCTACCGGTTCGATCACCGACCTAACCATCGTTTCTGAGAAGCCGGTTACCATCGACGAGATCAAGGCTGCCTACAAGGCTGCTGCCGAAGGTCCAATGAAGGGCATCTTGCTTTACACCGAGGACCCAATCGTTTCCTCTGACATCGTGACCGACCCACACTCTTCGATCTTCGATGCAGGCCTGGTTCGCGTTATCGACAACACCGTGAAGCTTTCAAGCTGGTATGACAACGAGTGGGGTTACTCCAACCGCCTAGTTGAGCTAACTGAGCTTGTTGCCTCAAAGCTCTAATGCTGCGCAGTCTGGATAACGCCGGAAATCTTGCCGGTAAGCGTGTAATTCTTCGCTGTGATCTAAACGTCCCACTGAAGGACGGCGTTATTACTGACGATGGCCGTATTCGTGCATCCGTGCCAACCATCAAGCGATTGATTGCGGCCGGAGCTCGAATTGCCATCTGCTCCCACCTTGGACGCCCAGAAGGCGCACCGGATTCAAAGTACTCCTTAGCTCCGGTGGCCGCTCGGTTAGAAGAGCTACTCGGACAGCCGGTGGTATTCGCTGAGGACACCGTCGGAGCGCAAGCTGTTGCCGCTATGCAAGTTTTGGAAGACGGCGGCGTTTGCCTCTTGGAGAACCTCAGGTTCAACCCAGGCGAAGCCTCAAAGGACGCAGCAGAGCGCAGTGCTTTCGCTCAGGAGCTTGCCGAACTGGGAGACCTTTTGGTTTCCGATGGTTTCGGAGTTGTGCACCGCAAGCAGGCCAGCGTTTACGAACTAGCTGAGCTTTTGCCAAGCTATGCAGGCGATCTAATTGCTACCGAACTAGAAGTGCTAAAGCAGCTAACCGAGTCACCAAAGCGCCCATACACCGTGGTTTTGGGCGG
>NZ_CBCHRQ010000026.1:0-15804 GCF_965064355.1 Aquiluna sp. | reverse complement strand
CTGCATGTTGTGGGTAACGATGACGATGGTCATGTTTTCCTTTAGCTCCAGGATGGTCTCCTCGATGCGACGAGTAGATCCTGGGTCAAGGGCTGAACATGGCTCGTCCATCAAAAGCACGTTTGGGTCCATAGCCAATGATCTTGCGATGCAAAGACGCTGCTGCTGGCCACCGGAGAGCGAGAGTGCGGGCTCGGAGAGGCGATCTTTGACTTCGTTCCACATCGATGCGCGCTGAAGTGACTTCTCAACCAGTCCATCGCCATCCTCAATCTTGCGACCGGAGAGCTTGAGGCCGGAAAGAATGTTCTCCTTGATGGTCATGGTTGGAAATGGGTTTGGCTTCTGGAACACCATGCCGATGTTGATGCGAACATTCACCGGGTCAACCGCCTGAGCGTAAATATCCTCGCCGTTCAGCAAAACTTGACCGCTAAGGCCAGCGCTTGGGATGAGCTCGTGCATGCGGTTCAGGGTGCGGATAAAGGTTGACTTTCCGCAACCGGATGGTCCGATTAGCGCTGTGACGTGATTGTTCTGAAACTGCAAGGAGACATCACGCAGAACGTGGCGCTCACCAAACCAAACATTGATGTCTTTGGTTTCTAGGTGATTGAGGTTGGTCATTATTTCTTTCTCCTCTTTGGCTTTGAGCCGACGCGAGTGGCAGAAGCTATACGCGCTCCGACGAACAGGATTCCAACAAAGATCAATAGCACAAGCGCTGCTCCCCAGGCACGCTGCAAGCTGGTCGCGTCTCCTAGGTATAGGAAGTTGTAGATGTAGGTAGGGAGGGTTGCCATACCGCCTGCCAATGGGTTCGCGTTGGTTTCGTTTGCAATAACCGCAGTCAAGATCAGCGGAGCTGTCTCACCAATGATTCGAGCCACACCCAAAAGCACTGCAGTCACGATTCCAGACTTCGCAGCTGGCAAAGTCACCATGAAGAATGCCTTGTAGCTCGGTGCTCCCAGAGCTAGTGCTCCGTTGCGAAGTTCACTCGGGACCAAACGCAACGCTTCCTCCGCAACACGCGAGATAGTAGGAAGCATCAGTGGGATAAGCGAAAGCGAGGCCATCACGCCCACCTGGCTCGACCAACCGCTAACAATCAACATTGAGTAGATGAACAGACCCGCCACAACCGAAGGCAAGCCAGCCAGGGCCTGCAACAAAGTGCGCACTACTCCCCTAGCACCATCGCGAGTCTCAGTTAGGTAGACAGCGGTTGCAACAGCTAGCGGAACTGTGATGACAGTCGTGATTCCGGTAATGATTACCGAACCAAGAATCGCGTGACCGGCTCCACCAATTTCAAGCCCGGTAGTTCCCGTGATGTAGCGATTGTTTTGGTAGATAAAGTGCGGTGAAAGCGCAGCTGCACCTTCGGAGATAACGCTCCAGATAACCGATGCTAAAAGCACCAGCACGAAGGTTGAGAAGAAGAAGGTCACGACCATCAATAGACCGTCGTTGACGCCCTTGCGGCCATAGGAGTAAAAACCTGCCCAAGCACCAAAGGCCAACTGGATTGGCAAGAAAATTGTTAGCAGGGCGGCCATAAAGTCGAGCTGTAGTCCAAGCCACGCCGCCACAAAGATTGCCGCCGGAACCAGCGATGTGATCCAAGAGGCAAAACGAACGCGTCCACCTAGCTTCTCCCAGGGAGCGGCGTTCTTTGGCCTTGGCTGTGCCAGCATGTCGGTCATAGCTTCCTCCAAGGCTGAGCCTTTGCAACGATGTAAGAGGCGATCGAGTTGACAATCAAGGTCACTACGAACAGCACAACACCGGCTGCTAGAAGGGCAGAGAGCTCAGTTTCTAGCGCTTCGTTGAAGCGAGCTAGCACCAGCGATGCCACCGCACCACCGGATGGCTCAAGAATCTTGAACCAGTTGAAATCGTCAAAGGTTAGGTTTAGCACGAAGAAGATGGCCACTGTTTCGCCCATTGCGCGACCTAGAGCCAATAGCACTCCACCGACGATTCCGCCGGAGGCAGTAGGCAGAATCACCTTGCGGAAGATTGACTCTCTTGTGCCGCCAAGCGCCATTGCACCCTTGATGATCTCCTGATCCATCTGAGAAAAAATCTCTCGGGTGATCGAAGCGATAATCGGCACGATCATTACCGCAATAACCAAAGAAGCAATAAACGGTGAACGCAGGAAGATGTCCACTGCGTTACTGAAAATTGGGATAAAGCCAAGTGCCTCGCTGAGCATCCTTCCCCATTCGGCAGCTACCGGAGAGAAGACTCCCAGTCCCCATAGACCGATCACGATCGAAGGAATGGCAGCCAAAAGGTCAACCACAACGGTTGCCACCTTGGCCACACGCTCAGGCGCGAGGAATGAGATGAAGTAGGAAATTGAAATAGCCATCGGAACTGCCAACGCCACGCCAATTGCAGCAATCAGCAGCGATCCATAAAGCATTGGGCCCAGGTGAAAAATCTGTGGATCAGTTGTTGAGTTCCAGCCTGCTCCGAAGATGAAGTTCACTACACCTTGAGATTCAAAAGCCGGCCATGCACGAAGCATCAAAAAGAACAGAATTGCGGCTACCAAAACGAATGATGAATAGCCGGCTGCCTTGGCAACCGCAAAGAAAACCTTGTCCGCGGTGCGAGATGGCTTGCTGCGCAGCTTTAGGCGCTTAGGCGCGACATCGTTCGACATGTTCACTAGCGTGGGGTCTGTGGGTTGAATTGCCACGAACAAAAGGTTAACGAAAGGTTAACTGCGAGCGAGAATTACGAGAATGAAACTGGAGTGCCACTCCAGATTTGCTGCATTCGAACCAGCATTACTGTCACTGTCAAGATTCCAGCACCCATCACCACAGTTGACCAGCGATTGCGGTCAATAAGTGCCCAGATGGCTGCGGCTACCGGAACCATTAGCGCCACAATCAGATAGCCAAAGAATTCCCATGTGTCGAGCTTGGCCCGCTCCCCCAAAATCACCAAGGTAATCGATGCAATCAGCTGCATCAGCAACCCGAATTCGCTGCCGGCAACAAGTGCTAGCGAGAAGCCAGATGGCTTGCGACCGATCAGGCCCATCACGACCAGCAACAACCCAGCCAAAACGCCAAACCAAAGTTGCGCCTGATACCACCACTCAAGCATTGAAGACCTCTGGGAAAACTACAACTGACTTCAGCTCATTGCCAACAGGCTCGAGCACGGCAAGCAGTTCTGAATTCCAGGTGGCAGCGATCATTCGGCTTGCCTCAACGGCAATTCGCTTGCCGTGGACAATGTCTTGAGCCTGGTCGGAAGTCAGTTCGATAGCTGGAAATAGCTTTAGCACCGATTCACTAAGTGGAATCGCAACCGGTGGCTTATCGATCTCGGTGGCATTAGCCAAGTCGAAGTTGCCAATTTTTGTTCTGCGCAGTGCAGTCAAATGCCCGCCAACACCTAAGGCAGCGCCAATGTCTCGGGCCAGTGCTCGAATGTAGGTGCCTGAGGAGCAATCAACCACAACTTCAAAATCTAGATAGTTCTCAACTTGGCGCGGCTCAGAAGTTCTTTGAAAATTCGAGACGGTTACCGATCGCCCTTTGAGTTCAACTTCCTTGCCATCGCGAACCAGGTCATAGGCCCTTTTGCCATCGACCTTAATTGCGCTCACCGATGAAGGAATTTGGGTAATTTCGCCGGTCAACTTTGCAATCTCAACATCGATTTGCTCTTTGGTAATCGCTACTGCGGAAGCGGAAGTAAGAATCTCGCCCTCGGCATCGTCGGTGTGGGTGGATGCACCTAATCGAATGGTCGCAATGTATTGCTTATCGCTACCGGAGATGAACTGCAGCAACTTGGTACCGCCGTCAACTCCCAGCACCAAAAGCCCGGTAGCCATAGGGTCCAAAGTTCCGGCGTGACCAATCTTTCTGGTACCCAAGATGCCGCGCAGTTTTGCAACCACGTCGTGGCTGGTCCAACCCTGCTGCTTATCGATCAGCACCAGTGCGGATGGCATTACTCTTCCGAAGTCTTTGGCTTGATGTACGGGTCGGCATCGCCGGCAGGCTCGGCATTCTTGGCAATCTTTTCCAGCTCAGCATCGCGACGTTTTGCCTCGGCCAAAAGATCAGCCATTGCTCCGGCAGCAACCGGAACCTCATCGTTGATGAACTCAATAGATGGTGTGATTCGAATCCCTAAGTGGCGACCGATCTCGCTGCGAAGCTTGCCCTTGTGGCTCTCCAGAATATCTTTCGAAACCTCAAGGTCCTCAGCGCTACCAAACACTGTGAAGTAAAGCTTTGCCTGCGAAAGATCAGGGCTTACGCGAACGTCGGTAATGGTCACAAAACCTAGGTCTGGGTCTTTTACAACCTTTTCCATTGCCTCTGCGGCCAATACCTTGATTCGCTCTCCTAGTCGACGAGCACGTGCGTGATCAACCACTAGACCCTCGGCTTCTCGACCATCTCGTAGGTTTCGATAACGTCATCAACCAAGATGTCGTTGAAGTCACCAAGACCGATACCACACTCGTAGTCGGTCTTTACTTCGGTTGCGTCATCCTTGAATCGCTTCAGGGAGTCAACCTTTAGACCTTCCTTTATCATCACGCCATCGCGCATCACGCGAGCCATAGCGTTGCGGCGGATTAGACCCGAGCGAACGTATGAACCTGCGATGGTGCCGAACTTGGAGGAGCGGAAGATCTCCCGCACTTCTGCGGTACCCATCTGCTGCTCTTCGTACTCTGGCTTGAGCATGCCCTTGAGCGAGCTCTCGATATCGTCAAGTGCGTTGTAGATGACCGAGTAGAAACGAACGTCGACGCCTTCGCGTTCGGCACGCTCTCTAGCCTTGTTATCTGGTCGGACGTTGAATCCAATGATGACTGCAGAGTCAACCGTTGCCAGGTTCACGTCAGACTCGGTAATCGCACCAACACCGCGGTGGATGATTCGTAGCTGAACTGAATCGTCGACCACAATCTTGAGCAAGCTGTCTTCCAGGGCCTCAACGGCACCGGATACATCACCCTTGATGATGAGGTTAAGGGATTCAACCTTGCCCTCTTCAAGCGCCTTGGTGAAGTCCTCAAGCGATAGCTTCTTGCGGGTCTTGGCCAGTAGCGCGTTTCTGTCGGCTGCTTCACGCTTCTCGGCGATCTGACGAGCCTGACGCTCATCTTCTGCCACCACGAAGGTGTCACCAGCGCGTGGCACGGACTGAAGACCTAGAACCTGAACCGGACGGGAAGGGTATGCCTTCTCTACCGCTACACCGTTCTCATCGAACATCGCACGAACACGACCGTGTGAGCTACCGGCAACAATTGCGTCACCAACCTCTAGGGTTCCAGACTGAATTAGAACGGTTGCAACCGAACCACGACCACGGTCTAGGTTGGCTTCAATCGCAACACCGCGAGCATCGCGGTCAGGGTTGGCACGAAGGTCTAGTGCAGCATCTGCGGTTAGCAGAACTGCATCTAGCAAACGGTCAATACCCTCGTTCTTCAATGCCGAGACGTCAACGAACATTACGTCGCCACCGTATTCCTCGGCAACCAAACCGAACTCGGTTAGCTGCTGACGAATCTTGGCAGGGTTTGCACCCTCCTTGTCGACCTTGTTCACTGCTACCACGATTGGAACATTGGCGGCCTGTGCGTGATTTAGCGCCTCAATGGTCTGAGGCATAACGCCGTCATCAGCTGCAACCACCAAGACTGCAATATCAGTTACCTGAGTACCACGAGCACGCATAGCGGTGAACGCCTCGTGACCCGGGGTGTCAATAAAGGTGACGGCGCGATCGATGCCCTCGTGAGTGGTGTGAACCTGGTAAGCACCGATGTGCTGAGTAATTCCACCGGCTTCGCCAGCAACCACGTTCGCACTTCGAATCGAGTCCAAAAGCTTGGTCTTACCGTGGTCAACGTGACCCATGACGGTGACGATTGGTGGACGAGCCTGTAGATCCTCGTCATCCTCATCCTCAATACCGGTTGAGATGTCCAATCCAAAGCCTTCGAATAGCTCGCGCTCTTCGTCCTCAGGGGATACGACCTCGACCTTGTAACCAAGCTCAACACCGAGAATTTGGAAGGTGTCCTCATCCAAGGATGCAGTGGCGGTAGCCATCTGCCCCAGGTGGAACAACACGGTAATCAACTGGCCAGCGTTAGCGCCAATCTTGTCTGCGAAGTCCTGAATTGAGGCTCCGCGGCGAATACGAACAACGGTGCTACCGTCGCCGCGTGGCACCACGGCACCACCGAGGCTCGGTGCAGATCTCTGCTCAAATTCTTCTCTCTTAGTGCGCTTGGACTTACGGCCCTTGTTCTTAGAGCCACCCTTTCCAAATGCACCTGCGGTACCCGCACCTCGACCTCCGCGACCTGCAGGACCTGGACGACCGCCCGGAGCACCTGCACCGGGTGCACCGAATCCCGGAGCACCGCCTGGACGTGGACTACCAAAACCAGCACCGGCTGGACGAGGTGCGCCGCCTGGGCGAGGAGCACCACCCGGACGAGGAGCACCACCCTGACCTGGTCGAGCACCGGCTGCACCGGCTGCACCGGCTGGACGTGGAGCTCCACCAGCTGGGCGAGGGCCGCGGCCCATGCCCTGGTTCGAGCTAAATGGGTTGTTACCCGGGCGAGCCATTGGGCGTGGGATGCCCATGCCCTGGTTAGAGCTGAACGGGTTGTTACCCGGACGTGGAATTCCAATGATTGAACTAGCTGAAGCTGGAGCAGCCAGGGCTGCAGGCGCAGCTGGAGCTGGAGTATCAGTTACTGAAGACTCTTCACGAGGTGCTGGCTTGGCAACCGGTGCGGCAGGGGCCGAAGTCTCGGCCTGTGGGGCAGCTGCCTTTGGCTCTGCCTTCTTAGGTGATGCCTTACCGGCGTTTGGATACGCGGCGCGAAGCTTTGCTGCGACCGGTGGAGTGATGGTGGAAGACCCACCCTTGACATACTCGCCAAGCTCTTCAAGCTTGGATAGTGCGACCTTTGTGTCAATGCCAAGTTCTTTGGCTAGGTCATATACGCGTGGAAGCGCCACTTAGTTTCTCCTGTTCGGGCCTGCCGAACAGGGCAGGCTTTAGTTGTGAGCGAATCTCATTTCGAGGAACTCATTTTGTTTCCAGCATCTTCTCTTGCCTGTCTATGCCAGGCCTCAAACTCAGCGGTACTTGCTTCGCCCAAGGCTTTTCTGAACCCTTTTCGATCCAAAACTAATTGTGAACAGTGGCTGTGAAACCAAACCCCTCGGCCTGGAAGCCGGGCTGCGAGATCAACTCTCACAACGCCGTTTTCTGCTACTGCTCGAACCAAGTTTTCTCTCGAATCGCGCTGGCGACAGCCAACGCAGGTTCTTACCGGCACCATTCTAGGCCCTTAGCCCTAATTGGGCTAGCCCTCGAGAATGCTGTCGGGCTGAATGTCGATCTTGGCGCCGGTGAGCTTCGCTGCCAATCGAGCGTTCTGACCCTCTTTGCCAATCGCCAGCGATAGCTGGAAATCGGGAACCAAAACTCGTACTGCCTTGGTCGCAGCATCAATTACAAAGGCATCGGAGACTCTGGCAGGCGATAGCGCTTGAGCCACAAACCTAGGTAGATCTTCGCTGAAGTCCACGACGTCAATCTTTTCTTCGTTTAGCTCTGCAGAGACCGCACGGACACGCTGGCCTAGCTCGCCAATGCAAGCACCCTTGGCGTTGATGCCCGGCTCCTTGGCGATTACTGCAATCTTGGTGCGGTGACCGGCTTCACGAGCAACCGATGCAATCTCGACCTGACCGGATGCCACCTCTGGCACTTCAAGTGCGAAAAGTTTGCGAACTAGGTTCGGGTGGGTGCGGGAAACAGTGATCTGAGGACCACGGGGTCCGCGCTGAACATTGGTGACATAAACGCGGATACGGCTACCGTGCGAGTAGTTCTCACCCGGCACCTGCTCCTCGGGAGGCATCAGCGCTTCGATGGAACCTAGGTTTACGTAAACCATGTTGGAGCGAGAACCCTGCTGAATTACACCTGCGACGATGTCGCCTTCTTTGCCCTTGAATTCGCCGAGCAGGCCCTCATCGGAAATCTCACGCATGCGCTGAGCAATAACCTGCTTAGCTGCAGCCGCTGCAACGCGACCAAAGCCCTCAGGGGTTACGTCCTTCTCGCCGACCTGCTCACCCTCTTCGTTGAGCTCAGGTGCATAGATGGTGACGTGACCGGTCTTGCGGTCTAATTCTGCGCGTGGGCCTTTGGGCTGGTCTTGGCCGGTCTTGGAAAAAGCTGCCAAAATTGCGGACTCGATGATGTTGACCAGGTCATCAAAAGGAATGTCTTTTTCGCGCTCCAAAAGTCGCAGCACCGAAATATCGATATCCATGAGGCCGCTCCTAACGTATTTTCTTATGCGCGCTTAGCTAAAAGCTCAGCTATAGCAGAGTCTAGCTTGACCTGAACCCGCTCGCCGCTTCGGCGGTTCCATAATTCAACCTCGCCGTCGGCAACTCCACGACCGCAAATGATGATCCAGGGAACGCCAATCAGCTCAGCGTCGGCAAACTTTACGCCCGGGCTTACCTTGGCGCGGTCATCCAAAATTACCGAAAGATTGAACTTCTCGGCCTCTTTAGCAAGCTGCTCGGCGGCTTCGAAAGGAAGTTCGTCCTTGCCGGCGGCGATGATATGAAGATCTGCTGGAGCTACGCTCTCAGGCCAGATCAAGCCATTGTCATCGTGAGATGCTTCGGCAATCACGGCAACCAATCGGGTGACACCGATTCCGTAGGATCCCATGGTCACGGTGACAAGCTTGCCGTTCTCATCCAGCACCTGAAGTCCAAGCGCCTCGGCATACTTACGACCGAGCTGGAAGACGTGCCCAATCTCGATTCCGCGTGCAAGTTCAAGCGGTCCAGAACCATCTGGGGCTGGATCTCCCTCACGAATCTCGGCGATGTCTGCTACCCCATCGGCCAGGAAGTCACGTCCGTAGGTGAGGTGATAGACGTGCTTTTGATCAACGTTTGCGCCTGTGATCCACTGGCTGCCCTTGGCAACTCGTGGGTCAAGCAAGTACCTAATTCCAGTTGCGGCTTCCTTGCCCAATTGCTGAACGCCGTCTTTCACAGGCCCGATGTAGCCCTTTACCAAAAGTGGGTGCTTGACAAAGTCTTCTTCGCCTGCAGCCTCGACCTCGTTAGGGCCAAAGAATGCCTCGGCGCGCTTCTGATCAACATCGCGATCGCCAGGAACACCAACGATTACCAGCTCGCGCTTACCGTCTGGGGCGATCAGCGCTAAAACCACATTCTTTAGGGTGTCTGAAGCGCCCCATTTGCCATCGCTCTTCGGGAAGCTGGCGTTTGAGTAGTCCACCAATGTTGCGATGGTGGGAGTGTTTGGAGAATCGTGCACGACAGCGCTTGGGTTCTTGGAACCATCAACATCTTCAGCAACTGCAAACTTCACAGCCTCAACATTGGCTGCGAAACCTCCTTGCGAGCGCACGAAGGTGTCCTCACCAATTGGAGATGGGTTTAGGAATTCCTCTGACTTAGACCCACCCATCGCACCGGCATCTGCCTTCACGACCGCATACTCAACGCCAAGGCGCTGGAAAATACGCTCGTAGGCATCACGTTGCGCCTGGTAGCTGATGGCCAAACCTTCGTCGGTGACGTCAAATGAATAGGCGTCCTTCATGACAAATTCACGACCGCGCAAAAGGCCAGCTCTTGGCCTCGCCTCATCGCGGTATTTGTTTTGGATCTGGTAAATCGACAGCGGTAGATCCTTGTAAGACGAGTAGAGGTCCTTCACCAACAAAGTAAAGACTTCTTCGTGGGTAGGAGCTAGCAGGTAGTCGGCCTTCTTGCGGTCTTGAAGCCTAAATAGGTTGTCGCCGTATTCTTTCCAGCGCCCGGTGATCTCAAAAGGCTCTCTTGGCAAAAGTGCTGGGAAGAAAACTTCCTGCGCTCCGGCATTGTCCATCTCTTCGCGAATGATCTGTTCGATGCGAGCTTTTACCCGAAGCCCAAGTGGCAACCAGGTGAAAACACCCGGGGCATTGCGACGAATGTAACCAGCGCGAACCAAAAGGCGGTGGCTGTTTACTTCCGCGTCGGAAGGGTCCTCGCGCAAGGTGCGCAGAAAAAGTGAGCTCAAGCGAATAGGCATGGGCTCAATGTTAGCTACTTGTCAGCCACCATTACCTGAGCCGTGCCAATAAGAGCAGGGTCCATTTCAGCTGCAATTCGATTTGCCTCTTCGATCAAGGTGGCAACAATCTCAGATTCAGGGACCGTCTTTACGACCTCACCCTTCACAAAAATCTGTCCCTTGCCATTGCCGGAGGCCACACCCAGGTCTGCCTCACGAGCCTCACCAGGACCGTTTACTACGCAGCCCATAACGGCCACACGAATTGGAACGGTTAGGTGCTGAAGCCCGGCGGTCACATCATTAGCCAAGGTATAAACATCAACCTGAGCACGACCACAAGATGGGCAGGAAACAATTTCTAGCTTGCGAGGGCGAAGGTTTAGCGATTCAAGAATCTGAGATCCAACCTTGATTTCCTCAACCGGAGGAGCAGACAGCGAAACGCGAATGGTGTCGCCGATGCCCTTGGCCAAAAGCGCACCGAAAGCCACTGAGGACTTGATGGTTCCCTGGAATGCAGGTCCTGCCTCGGTAACGCCAAGGTGTAGCGGCCAGTCACCGCGCTCTGCCAACATTTCGTAGGCCTTGACCATTACCACCGGGTCATTGTGCTTCACGGAAATCTTGAAGTCGTGGAAATCGTGCTCTTCAAACAGGCTGGCTTCCCAAACTGCTGACTCAACCAACGCCTCAGGGGTTGCCTTGCCGTACTTCTCCAAAAGGCGAGGGTCCAAAGAACCGGCGTTTACACCGATGCGGATCGAGACGCCTGCCGCTTTTGCTGCCTTGGCGATGTCACCAACCTGGTCATCAAACTTACGAATATTGCCTGGGTTTACTCGAACCGCACCGCAACCGGCGTCAATAGCTTGAAAGACGTACTTGGGCTGAAAGTGAATATCTGCAATTACCGGAATTTGGCTGCGCTTAGCGATGATGCGAAGCACATCAGCGTCATCCTGGCTCGGCACCGCAACGCGCACGATGTCACAACCAGAAGCGGTTAGCTCAGCAATCTGCTGCAGTGTGGCGTTGATGTCGGTGGTTGGGGTGGTGCACATCGATTGCACGGAGATTGGGGCATCGCCACCTACGGCAACCTTGCCGACCATGATCTGGCGGGTCTTTCTCCGAGGAGCCAGCGTTGGAGGTGGCGCCTTAGGCAGACCTAGATTTACAGCAGGCAATTGATTCCCTTCTTTACCCAACAAAGCATAAACATTTGCCGGGCTACTTTGTTCCTAGCCGAGCGTGATTGGGTTTACCAAATCCGCCAAAATCAAAAGCACACCCACAAAAATCAACACCAACCAAACCCCATATGCCAAAGGCAATGTTCTTGCGGTGTCGATCGGACCCGGGTCCTTTTTGAGAAAGACTCGACCAAATCTACGCTTTAGCGATTCGTAGATTGCCCCCAGCACGTGACCACCATCAAGTGGCAGCAGTGGAATCAAGTTGAATGCGAAAAGCGCGAGGTTCAATGCTCCCAACAGCAACAAAAGGGATGCGATCTTTGACTCAAGTGGTAGCTCAGACTGGCTCAGCTCCCCCGCTATTTGGCCGACGCCAACAATTGACACCGCACCATTTTGGTCTCGCTCGGAAAGCCCAAATGTTGAGCTGGTAACAGCCCAGACCTGCTGCGGCAAGGTCAGGATAAAGCCAAAGGTTGCACCGGTTGCACCTAGGCCATAGCTCAGTGAATCGCCAATCGGCATCTGGGTGTTTTTCGGTTCAAGTAGCACTCCCAAAAGCGGCTTGAACTCGGTCTGAGGCACACCTGAATCGTCAAGCAAAGCCTTGCCATCGGTATCGTAAATCGGTCGCTCTAAGAACACCGGAGTCACCGATAGCTCGAGTTTTTCACCAGCTCTGGTCAATTCAACCTGGGACGTACTCCCGAGGTTTTGATTAAACCCAGCAATCACTTCCTGCCAGCTTGCGACCGGCTTGCCATTCACCGCGGTGAAGGTATCTCCGGGTTCAAGACCTGCGAGCGCCGCCGGGGAGAGTGGAGAATCGATTAGGCAACTGCCGTCCTCTTGCACATCGACGCACTGGTAAACCTTTTGGATACTCAAGCTCTGCTGCATGGTACCGATGCCGCTCAGTGCAACTGCAATCAGCAAAAGCCCCAGGAAGAAGTTCATCACGGGACCACCGAGCATGATGATCAGCTTTTTGTAGGGCGCCAACAAGTAGAACTGACGATTGGCATCAGATTCTGAGATGTCTTCGCGCTCTGCGGCTCGAGCCTCGTTGATCCACTTAGAGAACAGACCGCGGGCTGGCTTTTTTTCCGGCGGATACATGCCGGTCATCAAAATGTAGCCACCAAGTGGAATGGCCTTGATCCCAAACTCGGTTTCTCCCCGACGCCAGGACTTTACGGTTGGGCCAAAGCCGATCATGAACTGCTTGACCCGCACCCCGAAGTGCTTTGCCGGTAGATAGTGACCTAGCTCGTGCAGGCCAATAGACAGCGCAATTCCAAGGATGACGGCGAAGATGCCCAAAAGGTAGAGAACGATATCCATTTGCCTCTAACGCTACCTGCTAAAGCCTTGCCTAGGCGTTAGCTATCAGCGAATCCGCAGTCCTGCGAGCCCAACTCTCAGCATCCAGCACAGAGTCGAGACTTAGCTGCTGGGACGCCTGGTGCTGGGAAACCACTTCTTCGATGACCTCAAAAATTCCAGTGAATCGAATCTTGCGGGCGTGGAATGCATCTACCGCCTGCTCATTGGCTGCGTTGTAAACCGCCGGGTAGGTAAGTCCTGCTATGCCAACCTGACGAGCAAGTGTAACCGAACCAAAAACGTTTTCATCCAGTGGCTCAAATACCCAATTGTGCGACTTGGTCCAGTCCACCGCCTGGCTTACATGACCCAATCGCTCTGGCCATGCCATACCAAGGGCAATCGGAAGTTTCATGTCCGGTGGCGAGCACTGCGCAATCACTGAGCCGTCAACAAACTCAACCATCGAGTGCACCACCGACTGCGGATGCACTGTTACCTCGATGCGATCAAATGGGATGTCAAACAAGAGATGCGCTTCGATCAGCTCTAGACCCTTGTTCACCAAGCTGGCCGAGTTGGTGGTTACCACCTTGCCCATGCTCCAGGTTGGATGCTTTAGAGCCTGCTGCGGCGTTACCTCAGCAAGTTGCTGCTTGCTAAAGCCCCGGAATGGTCCGCCGGAGGCGGTAAGAATCAACTTCGCAACCTCAGATTCGGTTCCTGATCGAAGGCACTGCGCAATCGCTGAGTGCTCTGAGTCGACCGGAACGATTTGGCCAGGCTTGGCCAATTCCTTAACCAAGGGACCGCCAACAATCAGAGATTCCTTATTGGCTAGCGCTAAGACCTTGCCCGAGCGCAAAGTCGCGAGGGTTGCTGCCAGCCCGACAGAACCGGTGATTCCGTTGACGACAACATCGGCATCCAAATCGGCAACCAGCTGCGCTGCAGCCTCAGCCCCAATAGCAACCGAGTCTTCGGGTAGTCCAAATTGTTTCGCCTGAGCAAAGACAAGTTCTTTGTTTGAGAAAGCAGAGAGCCCAACTAGCTGAAGTTGGGCCGGATTTGCGGCAATAACCTCGAGGGCTTGGGTGCCAATCGATCCGGTGGAACCAAGGACAATTACTCTGCGCATTCCAAAAGCTTAGAACTCGCTCTCAATTCTGTGTAAATGAGGGCCAGCAATCCCTGCGAGAAATTAGAATAGGAACATGAGCCTTGAGCAAAAGAGAATCCTCGTAACCGCAATTCCAGGTCCACTTTCCACCCAGATGCAAGAGCGCCGCAAGCAGGTAATCGCTGCCGGTGTTGGCACTGCCCTGCCAGTCTTTTTTGACCACGCCCACGGCGCGATCATGAAGGATGTGGACGGCAATCAATTCATTGACATGGGTAGCGGTATTGGCGTGGTGACCATCGGTCATACGAACGCGCGAGTTGTTGAAGCCGTTCAGAACCAGGTTGCAAAGCTCACCCACACGCTTTTCACCGTTGCTCCGTATGAGCCATACGTTCGTGTTGGCGAGCTAATCACCAAGCACGCTCCAGGAAACTTTGCCAAGAAGGCAGCCTTTTTCACCTCTGGCGCCGAGGCCGTTGAGAACGCTGTGAAGATTGCCCGCAAGGCAACTGGTCGCACCGAGATTGCGGTTTTTGACCACGCTTACCACGGTAGAACCAATCTGACGATGAGCATGAACTTCAAGATGCACCCATACGGCACCGGCTTTGGCCCGCTTGCCGGCAGCGTGCACCACGCTCCAATGAGCTACCCCTTCCGTGATGCCGATGGCATGACCGGCGAAGAGGCTGCAACCAGAGCAATCACCTACTTGGAGAAGCGCGTCGGCGCTACCCAGCTAGCTGCAGTCTTTATCGAGCCAATTCAGGGTGAGGGTGGCTTTATTGTTCCAGCCCCAGGCTTCCTAAGGACTCTCTCCACCTGGTGCCGCGCCAACGGCATCGTGATGGTCGCCGATGAGGTTCAGTCCGGTATCGCAAGAACCGGTAAGTGGTTTGCATCTGAGTGGGAAGAGGGCTTTGAGCCTGACCTAATCACTGTTGCCAAGGGAATCGCGGGCGGTATGCCGCTATCAGGTGTGGTTGGTCGCGCCGAGATTATGGATGCTTCTCACGCCGGTGGACTAGGTGGAACCTTCGGTGGCTCCCCTACCGCTACCGCCGCCGGTGTCGCAGTTTTGGAGCAGCTCGAAGAGGGCGGCTGGCTAGAGCGTGCGCTTGAGATCGAGACTGTTTTGCTTACTCGCCTGGGAGAGCTCAAGAGCCAGTACCCAATAATCGGCGACCTTCGCGGTAAGGGTGCGATGATCGCAATCGAATTGGTCGAGCCTGGCACCAAGACCCCAAATTCTGCTGCTGTAGATGCCCTGGTAAAGCACTGCCACCAAAACGGTGTGCTAATTCTCAATGCCGGTACCTACAACAACGTGATTCGATTCTTGCCTCCGCTGGCTATTACCGACGAGCTGCTGCACGATGCTATGGACGTGCTGGCTGCCGGTTTGGCAAAGTTGTAAATCACCCCTTAGGGTGGTTTTAGAGCCTTTCGGGCTCAGAATTAGAAATTCAATCAGAATCGAAGGTGATTCATCGTGCATGCCTACGGTGACAGAGCGCGCCTAGACAACCTTTTCAAGGCAGAAATCAACCGCTTTATCGAAACCCACCCTCAGTCAGCTAAGAACCACCAGCAGGCGCTAGGCCCAATGGTTCAGGGTGTACCAATGATTTGGATGTCCAAGTGGCCAGGTCCATTCCCAATCTACGTTGACCACGCCAAGGGCTCACACTTCACAGATGTTGACGGCCAGGATTACACCGACTTTTGCCTAGGTGACACCGGTGCAATGTGTGGCCACGCTCCAGATGCAACCGTAAAGGCAGTGCAGAACCAGATTGCTAAGGGTTCGACCTACATGTTGCCCACTGCAGATGCCATCGCTTCGGCGAATCTATTGGCAGAGCGCTTTGGTATGCCAAAGTGGCAGTTCACCCTCACCGCAACCGACGCCAACCGTCACATTTTACGCTACGCCCGTCACGTGACCGGGCGACAGAAGATTGCTGTCCACGACTACTGCTACCACGGGACCGTGGACGAAAC
>NZ_CBCHRQ010000025.1:0-16253 GCF_965064355.1 Aquiluna sp. | reverse complement strand
GGCTCGGTGTCGAAATCTGGATGGTCTGGCTCAGAGCCAATCGCAGTTGGGTAGCAAAGGATGTCTGCCCCAGCAAGCCCGTAAGCACGAGCAACCTCAGGAAACCACTCGTCCCAACATGTTGGAAGACCAAGGGTGGGTGTTCCTGGCAACTCAAGTTCGTAGGTTGGATATGGGTCTTGGTTTGGGCCCTCTTGGAAGTACTTGTCCTCGAAGTACCCTTCGGTCACCGGAATATGAAGCTTCGGTGTTTTACCTACTAGCTGACCCTGGTCATCAATCACTATTGCCGTGTTTAGTCCTCTGCCATCTGCAAAGCCAGTTGCCTCATAGAGTGACGCGTGAATGAAAATCCCGAGTTCTTGTGCAAGGGCCGCCACAAACCTAAAGGTCTCGCCACCAACCAGTGGCTCTGCAGTGTCGCTTGGAACACCGGTGGGGCAAACATCGGCTGGGTATCTAGATAGCGTCAGCTCAGGCAGGAACACAATCTTCGCGCCTGCCTCAAAAGCTTTTCGAATGCCGAGTTCTAGGTTTGCGCGGTGTTCGTTTTCGTCACTGCGCCAGCTGACCTGCACCGCGGCAACTATCACCACAGCGCGTTCGGGTGCTGACTTACGAGCTGGAGATGCAAGGTTTTCGGCAATGGTTAGCTTCATGATTACTCCATGGAATCGAGAATCTTCACCAGATCCTCGTACTTGGTCAGCGGGTTAACGATTGCAAAGCGAGTATTTGGTTTCCCGAGGTGACTAGAGGGAACCACAAAGGCAAATTGGTCACTCAGCAGCTTCTCGGACCAAGCTTCATATTGAGCTAAATCCCAACCACTGCGCTCGAAAACCACCACCGAGAGTTGCGGGTCGCGCACTAACTTGAGGTAGCTGCGCGAGCTGATTTCTTTAGAAATCTTGTGCGCTAAATCTACGTTTGCGGAAATCGCCTGGCGATAAAGCTCAACTCCATGGCTTGCCATGGAGAACCAAAGTGGCAAACCACGAACCCTGCGGGTGAGGTTGAAGCCGTAATCGCTCGGGTTGAAGTCTCCGGAGTGGTTCAGCACCTCAAGGTATTCGCCGTGTTGAGTGTGGGCGAGGCGCGCATACTCAGGTTCGCGGTAGACCACAGCACAGGCATCAAACGGTGCGAAGAGCCACTTGTGCGGGTCAACAATGAAGGAGTCAGCATGCTCCACGCCTTTATAAAGGTGCTTGAGTTCTGGTGCCAAAATGCCGGCTAGACCGTAAGCACCATCGACGTGGAACCAAAGGTCGTGGTCCTTAGCAACTTGGGCTAGGCCCGCAAGGTCATCCACGATGCCGAAGTTTGTGGTGCCGGCTGTGCCAACTATTGCAAATGGAGTTAGGCCCTGGGCTAAGGCTTCTGTGACTGCCTGCTGAGCCGCAGCTTTTCCGAGCGACCCGCTTTGACCAGCTTGAGCAATGACAACTTCGCAGTCCATCACCTTTGCTACGGCCTTCACAGAAGAGTGCGCCTCAGAGCTGCAAATAATCGCCCAGTGCTGTTTGCCAAGTTGGGTTTTTGCCTTTTCGCGAGCGGTAACCAAGGCACTTAGGTTTCCAAGGGTTCCACCCTGAACAAACAGTCCACCAGAGCCCTCTGGCAAGCCACACTCGGAAGCCAGGAAACTGAGCACCTGGTTCTCGGCAAATACTGCTCCTGCGCCTTCTTTCCAGCTTCCTCCATAAATCGAGCTGGCGGATACCACGAGGTCAAACATGGTTGAAAGCTCAGTGGGAGCGGTTGGGATAAAGGAGAGGTAGTTGGGGTGGTCTGTGGAGATGGTTGCTGGGGCTAAGACATCTGCAAAGAGTTTCAGAGCTGCTTCGCCACCAAGTCCCTGCTCGGTAATGGTTTGCCCCGCGAGCTCGTTTAGCTCTGCAAGTGATTTAGGCCCATCAAGCGGTGGATCGACATCAATGCGATCAGACGCATAGTGGAATATGGCGTTTCTCACCCTCGGGCTTAGCCCGGATTGGTGCATGGCGTCTGTCACAGGTCTCCTTCGACGGATACCTACTCTACTTAGCCAAGCGGTCCCTTGTGAAAGTGATCAAAAACGATGTTCGTTCGGGTGTTGGCAACCGATGCGTTATTGGAGAGCTGCTCGAGCACAAACTCGCGAACCTCGTCCGAATTTCTAACAGCAACGTGAACTATGAAGTCCTCGGCTCCGCCTAGGAAAAAGATTTGAATGACCTGGGGGTTATTGCGCATTTGAGCCATGAATTCGCTCAGGTTTGCCCTGGCCCCGGCCCTCAGCGTCACGGAAATTAACGCCTGCAATTGAAGCCCAAGCGCTTCGGGTGCAATCTCAGCGGTAAAGGACGTGATCACCCCGGACTGAACCAGGGACCTAACTCGACCCAGGCAGGTGGACTGCGCAAGCCCAACCTGCTCAGCTAGTTCGGCGTTGGATATGCGTCCGTTTTGGGCCAGCAACCGCAGGATTGAGCGGTCCAACTCATCGAGTTGCGGGAAGTCCTGAATTTTCTTCGAATCCAACAAGGTTTTTCCTTTGTTTTCAGAATAAATAGCGCAAATTACTTGTGGTTGTAAATCTTCTTCGATTTTACATCCGCTATGTCGAATTATTCGCGAGAATCAAAGAATTCGAATCAAGGAGTCAAAGTGCTAGTTGGCGTGCCAAAAGAAATCAAGAACAACGAAAACCGCGTGGCGATGACGCCAGCTGGCGTTTTTGAATTGGTAAACCGCGGTCACCAGGTGTTGGTCGAGACCAGTGCCGGTATTGGCTCCGGTTTTTCGAATCAGGACTATCTAGCAGCTGGCGCGAAGATCTCGGAGACTGCCAAAGAGGTTTGGGCCCAAGCCGAGATGATTGTAAAAGTCAAAGAGCCAATCGCAGCCGAGTACCCGCACATGCGCAAGGGGCAGGTGTTATTCACCTACCTGCATCTAGCAGCCTCTAAGGACTGCACCGACGCAATTATTCAAAGTGGAACTACCGCGATTGCTTACGAGACCGTTCAGCTGGCTAATCGTCAGTTGCCGCTGCTTCAGCCGATGAGTGAGGTTGCCGGAAGGCTCTCCGCTCAGATCGGTGCCTACCAACTTATGAAGACCAACGGTGGCGTTGGTGTTCTCATGGGTGGAGTTCCAGGAACTCCTCGCGCCAAGGTGGTTGTGATCGGCGGTGGTGTCGCAGGAACCGAGGCTGCTTTGGTTGCTAACGGTATGGGTGCCGATGTGACCGTGATTGATCTATCGCTTCCTCGTCTTCGCGAACTAGATGCAAGATTCAACTCTGAAGTCCAAACTCGAGTTTCCACCGCTTACGAAATTGCAGAGCAGCTCACAGACGCTGACCTAGTAATTGGTTCCGTGCTGATCCCTGGTGAGCGCGCTCCAAAGTTGGTTACCGATGAGATGGTGAAGAACATGAAGCCGGGTGCAGTTCTGGTTGATATCGCAATTGACCAGGGAGGCTGCTTCGAGCATTCTCGCCCAACCACTCACGACGAGCCGACCTATCAGGTTCACAACACCACCTACTACTGCGTAGCGAATATGCCTGGCGCCGTTCCTGCTACCTCGACCAGAGCGCTAACTAATGCGACTTTGCCATACGTGATTGCACTTGCCTCGAAGGGCTGGAAAAAGGCACTTAGGGACGATGCAGCATTGGCACTTGGACTCAATGTCCACGATGGGCTAGTGACTAATGCAGGTGTTGCCCAGGCATTCCCAGAGCTTGCGACCGCAACTGTTGAGTCGGTAGTCGCCTAGTTCTTTTTGCGTCCGCGAAGCCATAGAAATACAACGATTCCCAAGGTGCCGAGGATCAATACCCAAAGGGCAATAGTTCGTTCTTGAGCGATTGCCTCACAGGATGTCCAGCCTGGTTGCTGAGCACTTGGAGTGCAGGTGGTCGGATCAAAAAACCCAATCACCCAAGCCAAGATGCCGACCCCGGTAATGGTGGCCAGCATGGCTAAAGAGTTGTTGCGCAAAGAGGTTAGCTCTGAACTTGCTTGGACATCTCGGCGCGAACCTCATCCATGTCCAGATCCTTCACCTTGCCAATTAGATCGGCAAGCGCTGGGGCTGGTAGTGCTCCGGCCTGGTTGAACAACAAGATTCCGTCGCGGAAGATCATCAAGGTCGGGATTGAGGAAATGCCCACCATGCCAGCCAGTTCCTGCTGGGCCTCGGTGTCTACCTTGCCAAAACGAATGTCTTGATTTTGCTCAGACGCATCTTCGAAAATTGGCCCAAACATGCGGCAGGGGCCGCACCATTCTGCCCAGAAGTCGACAATTGTGATGCCTTCTTCTTTGATGGTGGTCTCAAAAGATTCGAGGGTTAGTTCCATAGTTGCCATGATTTACTCAACTACTTTCTGACTTGATTGCTTCCGCGCGGTCTGCGCGATCAGAATTCCAATGACGACCACGATACCGCCCAGCGCCTGAGTCAAGGTAATAATTTCACCCAACCAAGCCAGCGCAAAACCAAACGCCAAGACTGTCTCGCTGGTGGCGATGATGCCCACCACTGTTGCACTTAGGTGCCTTAGAGCCAGGTAGCTAAATGCCATTGGGACAAAGCTGCCAAGCACTCCAAGCCAAATCAATGCCCCCCACATCGGAACCTCAATGCCGGCAAGATTGCCGGTCAAATCGAGGCTTGCGGAGATGATTGAAAAGTCGAAGTTTCCAAAATTGCTAAGTGGCAAAAAGAACAGTGTTGCGAAGAACATTCCGTAGGCGAGCAACACATTTGTTGGAAGAACTCGCTGGATTCGCTCGCCGGTAATGAAGTAAATCGTCAGCGAGATGGCAGCTCCGAAAGCCAACAGCATGCCGTAGGGATCGAGCTGGGTGTCCCAGATCTGAGCGACAACCGCAAGTCCGCCAATAACCAAGGCGGCACCGACCCAAATGACCTTGCTTACCTTTTCCTTGAAGAGCACCAGCGCAACAATTGGCACCCACAGCACCGCGGTGTACTCAATCAAAAGTGCAATACCAACCGGTAGTCGGACCAGCGACATCGAATATGTCCACTGCAGCATGCCAACACCGATCACGCCCAAGACAAAGAGTCTTGGTAACATCTTTGGTTTTACAAAAAGTTCTTTCCGGTTAGAAATCAATGCCCAACCAAGCGCAAGCACGAATGAAAACAGTGAGCGAATGAAGACCACCTGCTCGGCATTGATGCCGGCTTCGATGATGACCTTGGTGGTTGAGGCATTGAGACCAAACAAGATTGCAGCTATTAGAGCGAAGATCGCGCCAAGGGTTGGGTGCTTTTGAGACAATTAGGCTTCTGCCATACCTTCCAGGTTTGTGAGACCAATTTGGAATCACAATCGATAAATGAAAGTTTAGATAGCTATGACTGAATTCGTGCTCGCTGGCGGTTGCTTTTGGTGCCTTGATTCCGCTTACTCGCAATTTCGCGGTATCGAGGACGTGACATGTGGTTACACCGGCGGTAAAAACGCAAACCCAACCTACGAGCAGGTCTGCGATGGCAATACCGGTCATGCCGAGGTGGTTTCGGTGCGTTTCGACGAGAGCGTGATCTCTTCCAGCGACATTCTGGATATCTTTTTTACCCTGCACGACCCAACGCAGCTAAACCGCCAGGGCAACGACATCGGAACTCAGTATCGTTCGGCGATTTATTACGCCGATGATGCTCAGAAGGACCTGTTTACTCAGGCGATTGAGCGCGCCAAGGAAATTTGGGGCGAGGGAATCGTGACTGAAGTTACTCAACTCCCAGAGTTTTATGATGCAGAACCGTATCACCAGGACTTCTTTGCCAAGAACCCGAACCAGGGTTACTGCGTTGCCGTTGTAGCGCCAAAGGTAAGCAAGGTGCGCTCAAAGTTCACTCACCTACTCAAGTAACACAGAGTTATCCACAGATATTGATTGCCCACTTACGACCTAGGTCGTAGGTCCGCAGACTTTCCTTATAACTCAAGGAAAGGAATTCAATGTCAGACACAATTACGCTTCGCGGCCTGGTCGCAACCACTCCACGTCACATCACAACCGAAGGCGGCCTAGAGGTAACTTCGTTTCGGCTAGCTTCAACCACCCGCAAGCTCGATACCGAAACCGGTGTCTGGGTCGATTCCGATGTGAACTGGTTCACAATTAGCTCTTTTCGTCAGCTGGCTGGAAACGTTGCGCAGTCAATCTCTAAGGGTGAGCGAATCGTCGTTTCTGGACGTCTAAAGGTTCGCGACTGGGACAACGGAGAAAGATCCGGTACCAGCGTCGAGATCGAGGCATCCGCTATCGGGCATGACCTCACCTTCGGAACCTCATCATTTGAAAGACGTTCTTTGGTCGTAGCAGACCCTGAGGCTGAGGAAGAAACCGAGCTCGAACCTGAACTTCAAACGGCATAAGGCTTGACCCGAGACCCAACCCCCCATTTGCTCGCTCGGGTCAGCAAAACCCTCTTTACCAAAGCTCTCGGATAAACTATCCAGAGCATGCGGCGAAGAGGGTTTTTGCCGTCTATCCCAAGGACTTCTAATGGCTGAATTTATTTATCAGATGATCAAAGCGCGCAAGGCGCATGGCGATAAGGTCATCCTTGACGATGTAACCCTTGCCTTTTACCCGGGGGCGAAGATCGGTGTCGTCGGACCTAACGGTTCTGGTAAGTCTTCAGTCCTAAAGATCATGGCTGGAATGGATATCCCATCCAATGGTGAGGCTCGCCTCAGCCAAGGATTTACCGTCGGAATTTTGATGCAGGAGCCACCTCTGAATGAGGAGAAGACGGTTTTGGGTAACGTCGAGGAAGCTGTTGCGGAGCTCAAGGGCAAGATCGATCGCTTCAATGAGATTTCTGCGGAGTTGGCCAATCCAGACGCCGACTACGACACCTTGTTGTCCGAGATGGGAACGCTGCAGGAGCAGATTGACGCCGCAGACGGCTGGGATTTGGAAAACCAGCTGGAGCAGGCAATGGATGCGCTGCGCTGTCCTCCAGGAGACGAGCCGGTAACTCACCTCTCCGGTGGTGAGCGTCGTCGCGTTGCACTTTGCAAGCTTCTACTTCAGAAGCCAGACCTATTGCTTTTGGATGAGCCAACTAACCACTTGGACGCCGAGAGCGTGCTTTGGTTGGAGCAGCACCTAGCCAAGTACCCGGGTGCAGTTTTGGCCGTTACTCACGATAGATACTTCCTGGACAACGTCGCCGAGTGGATCTTGGAGCTCGACCGAGGTCGTGCCTACCCATATGAAGGTAACTACTCGACCTACCTTGAGAAAAAGGCTGAGCGTTTGCAAGTTGCCGGCAAGAAAGATGCCAAGCTAGCCAAGCGTTTGCAGGACGAGCTCGAGTGGGTTCGCTCAACTCCCAAGGCCAAGCAAACCAAGTCAAAGGCCCGTCTTGCTCGCTACGAGGAGATGGCAGCTGAGGCTGATAAGACTCGCAAGCTGGACTTCGAAGAGATCCAGATTCCACCTGGACCTCGTCTTGGAAACATCGTTATCGAAGCCGAAAAAATCGCCAAGGGCTTTGACGGCAGGCCACTGTTCTCGGATCTGAGCTTCACACTGCCGCGAAACGGCATCGTTGGAATCATCGGTCCTAACGGTGTTGGTAAGTCGACCTTGTTCAAGTGCATCACGGGCTTGCATGAGCTGGATTCCGGAAAGCTAAAGATTGGTGAGACCGTGGCGATTAGCTACGTTGACCAGTCTCGTGAGGGTATCGATCCAAACAAGTCGCTCTGGGAAGTAGTTTCCGGAGGATTGGACTACCTCCAGGTGGGCCAGGTCGAAATGCCTTCTCGCGCCTATGTTGCTGCTTTTGGATTTAAAGGGGCTGACCAGCAAAAGAAGGCTGGAGTGCTCTCCGGTGGTGAGCGAAACCGCCTAAACCTAGCGCTGACCTTGAAGCAGGGTGGAAACCTATTGCTTTTGGATGAGCCAACCAACGACCTCGACGTCGAGACGCTGTCTTCATTGGAAAATGCTTTGCTTGAGTTCCCAGGTTGCGCCGTTGTGATTACTCACGATCGTTGGTTCCTGGACCGAGTCGCGACTCACATCTTGGCCTACGAAGGCACTGACGAAAAGCCTGACCAGTGGTATTGGTTCGAAGGAAACTTTGAGGCTTATGAAGAAAACAAGATTTCAAGGCTTGGAGCAGATGCAGCTAAGCCGCACCGCTCTACCTACCGTCGCCTAACTCGCGACTAGGCAATCTCAGGAATCCTGATCATTCCCTCTTGGGCTACCGAGGCGATCAGGCGACCATCCCGGTCAAAAATCTTTCCCTGCGATAAACCACGTCCGTTTTGCGCACTTGGTGAGTCTTGAACATAGAGCAGCCAGTCGTCGACTCGAGCAGGTCGGTGAAACCACATGGCGTGGTCAAGACTTGCTGAGGCAAGTCCTGGGTGTGCCCAGCTAAGCCCGTGACGGCGAAGGATTGACTCCAAGATGCTGTAATCGCTCGCATATGCCAGTGCTGCGGCCTGCAGCTGAGGGTCATCCGGCAGCTTGGATAGCGCTTTGAACCAAATTAACTGCTCTGCTAAATGCTCTTTAGCAGGCTGAAGGTAAAGCGGCTCACTGGCGTGACGAAGATCAAAGGGCCGGGCCTTGGACCAGTAGTTGGTTGCAGGGTGATCAATTGCTCCAAGTAACTCTGCCGCTGAGGGCAGTTGCTCCGGGGGAGTCACACCCACAGGCATAGTGCTTTGGTGCTCTACCCCTGGGCCTTCGTCTTGGAATGAAGCAATCATCGAAAAGATGGGTTGGCCATCTTGGAGGGCATGGACTCTTCTGGCGCTAAAGCTTCGTCCATCTCGAAGGACCTCAACTGAAAAAGCTATTTCTTTCTGGATGTCTCCCGGTCTTAGGAAGTAGGAGTGCAGGCTGTGCGGAGCTCTGCCATCGACCATGGTGCGCATTGCGGCAACCAAGGCCTGTGCTAGGACCTGGCCCCCAAAGACTCGGCCATGTGGCATCCACTGAGTTCGTCCAACAAACTCGGTCGCGCTTTTCTTCTGGATGTCTAGAACATCAATCAGATCAGCAACTGGATCAGAGGGGATTTGGGGTTCTTGCATTGTGGCCTCGATTCGTTAGCTAGTTTAGAGAGCGTCATGACAGCCAAAATTGTATTTTCCGAGTCGGCCGATCTCTCGGACCTAAAGTCCTTCTTAGAGCGAGCAAAACGTCTTGATGACTCTGGGATTGTGAAGTTCAAGGCAAGTGGCGATGTCTTAGCGGTCTATGTCTCGCCAATTTTCTCGGGATCGCTTCTAGGAGGCGGAACCACCGTCCTAGGTCTTCGCACTCTGCGACTTCGTAGCGAGTATCAAATTGACGCAAACTTCGATATAGCTTCTATTCTCGATCGTTTGGCAAAGCCGACTGTCTTTTTGACCTCATCCCTAGAGCTGCCAGCTGCGACTGTGAAGGTGGCATGGGCCGGTATCACGCCCCCTCGCGATGGTTGGGAAAGAGTTGCAAGCATCTCGCAGGTCGAACTTAGCGAGGTCGCAAAACTGGGCATCGCAGAGGTCGCAAGCTTGCTACCGGAGAGCATCGGTAGCTCAATTGCCTCCAAGGTTCGTCAAGAAGTTTGGGGCAGGCTCATCGCCGCCGAGACTCCATATCCTGCGGGTGCTGCTTTCGCCATGTCGGGATTGGGCTTTTTGACTCCGGGTGAGGAAATAGCGGTCTTTCAGGCACCGGGCTGGCTGCGATTAAGCAGTGAAAACGGTCACGTGTTGTGCCGATTTGGAACGATTTAGTCGTGCTTTTGCGCTCTAAATTCTGACTTCAAGATGGCGTACAGCCACATGTCGCACCACTCGCCCTTGAAGAATTCGACCTCTCGGAATTCTGCCTCTTTACGCATGCCAAGTTTCTTCGCTACCTCGGCGGAGCCGACCACTCTGGTGTCCATCTCTGCAACTATTCGGTGCAGGCCCATCTTTTCAAATCCAAATTCCAGCACCGCTAGAGATGCTTCGTAGGCGTATCCCTTGCGCTGGAAGTCTTGGTGGGTAACCCAGCCAACCTCACCGCGTAGATCATCTTTTGATTGCATCGAGATATTCGATTGACCAATCACCTTGCCGGATGCTTTGAGTTCCCAGACCAAGACCAAGTACTCGCCCTCTTCTAAGGGCAGGGCTTTGCTGTTAGCAAGCATCTTGTCGATATGAAGTTGAACAGTTTCTTCAGTTCCTAAAGGCCACGGGATGTAGCGAACGATATCTGGATTTGATTGGTATTCCAAAAGGTCAGCGGCATCGCTTTGGCGCATTTCACGAAGGACAAGCCTGGCTGTTTCAATCACAGCTAATCCTCGAAGGTGTTCAGCATGGCATGCGCGGCTCGCTCGAGGTAATCCCAAAGCTCAGCATCATCGAGCGGTGAAAGCTCCAGTTGGTTAACTGCCGCTCGCATGTGGCCAAGCCAGGCATCTCTGGCAGCAGGGTTGATCTTGAACTCATGGTGACGCATGCGAAGTCTTGGGTGACCACGCTCTTGCTGGTAGGTGTCTGGCCCACCCCAGTACTGCTCCAAAAAAAGCTTCAGCCGGCGTTCAGCTGGACCTAAATCCTCTTCCGGGTACATCGGCTTCAGAATTGGATCCTGGGCCACGCCCTCGTAAAACAGCTTTACTAATTTGGCGAAGGTTTGCTCTCCGCCGAATTGTTCGTAACGAGTGCTATCCACGCTTTTGGCTGGCGTTTCCGACCTTGAGAATCTCACCGTTTCGCAAATACCAAAGCGTTCCATCAGCATCGCGGACGCGAGTGACTCGTAGTTCTACCGCTTCGATTACGCCAACCACACCGTCAAGGTTCACGGTATCGCCGACACCGTATTGGTCTTCGAAAACGATGAAGATTCCGCTGATCACGTCTTTCACCAGCGCTTGACCACCAAAACCTAAGGCTGCTCCCAAGATAGTCGTCACGGCAATCAGTGCCCCAGTGTCAACACCTAACTCGCTAAGTATCATCACCAAGGTGGTGATGGCAATTGCCCAGGTCGCGAAGTTATTGCTGATCGATGCAACAGTTGCCGAACGAGATACCAAACGCTGTTCGCTGGTAACGCCGCCTTTTTCTGCCTTGGCCCGAAGTTTGGTAACCACTCGGTTCGCCAGCACCTTCAGCACAACCCGCAAGGTAATGGCGATTGCCAGAATTACGATAATCCGAACCACCGGCTGGATGGCCTCTGGAACCTCGAACCACTGCATGATTTACCTAGTCGGCCTTCTGGGCGGCAAGCGCGCGCTCAACCTCGGCCAGGTTTTCCACAAGGATTCGACGCAGCGCTGGCTTGTCCGCAACCGCCTTGGAGTCAATAAGCTCCCTGGTAGAAGCCGCAAGTTCCTCGGAAGCTAGTTTGAGTGGATACAGGTTAATCAGCAGGTATTCGGCAATCTTGTAGCTGAAGCGATCCCAGATTCCAACCGCTGCCTCGTGGTAGCGCTTGGAGAATGGGGCGATCAGGCTTAGATCGGTTACGCGCTGGAACCCAAGGGAAGCGGCCTGCACCAAAGTGTTTGAGTACTCCTTGGTATCAACCAATAGCTTCCAGGTTGCTTCCTTGTTGGCTGGTGTTGGAATGGCTGCCCTGGCACCGGCAGCAAAACGCTGACCGTTGGCAGTGTTATCGCGTGCCAGCTCTGCGGCAATCTCACTCTCTCCGAATACGCCATTCATGACCAAGCCTGTGGTGAGCTCCCAACGAACATCCTGATCAACGGTGAATCCAGCAAGCTGGATCTTTCCGCTTAGGAGGTCCTGCATCCACTGCTGCTGGCTAGCGGTTCTTGCGAAAATCGGCAAGAACTTCACGAACTGCAACTGCGAGTCTGAACCAGCTTTTGCCTTGGTTGCAAGGTCGATCAGCCCATCGGCAATTCGCTCCAGAGCTTGAGCTCTTCTGGCCGGGTGAATGTAGAGGTTTCCGTTGGTTACCAGCTGGCGCAAGATGGTCTGGATGGAAGTCGACTCGGTCTCGGGTTCAAGGTGAGCAAACACTAGCTCGATGAAATCGCTGCTCGATGTTTCGGCATCTCGGGCTGCATCACAGGCTGCTGTCCACACCAATGCCCTAGCCATCGGATCCTCGATACGTGACACGTTGTCCATAGCAGTTTTGTGGGATAGCGAATCAAGTCGGATCTTCGCGTATGCGAGGTCATTGTCATTGACTAGTACTAGGTCAGGACGCTTGGTTCCAATCAACTCAGAAATCGAGGTAGATGGACCATCGATCTCGGTCTCTAGGTAGTGCGAGCGCTTGAGCACTCCGCCTTCTAGGTTGAAGTAACCAATACCCAGGCGGTGAGGGCGAAGAGTTGGCTGGGAAGCGATAGCGGTCTGAGTAACCTCGAACTTCGTAATCACTCCGTGGTCATCGTGCTCAATAACCGGCTTCAGAGTGTTTACGCCCGCGGTCTCAAGCCAGAGCTTGGACCAGCTGGTCAGATCTCGGCCAGACTCGCGCTCGAGCTCCACCAAAAGGTCATTCAGTTCGGTGTTCTTCCACTGGTGCTTCTGGAAGTAGCTGCCGACACCGCGAAGGAATGGCTCCTGGCCAACCCAGGCGACGAGCTGCTTTAGAACCGAAGCTCCCTTTGCGTAGGTAATGCCATCGAAGTTGACCTGCACGTCCTCAAGGTCGTTGATCGTCGCAACGATTGGGTGGGTGGAAGGTAGCTGGTCCTGACGGTATGCCCAGTTCTTCTCAAGAGCAGCGAAAGTGATCCAGGTGTTAGTCCACTCGGTGGCTTCTGCAACTGCCAGGGTTGAGGCGTACTCCGCAAATGATTCGTTGAGCCATAGATCGTTCCACCACTTCATGGTGACCAGGTCGCCAAACCACATGTGCGCTAGCTCGTGCAGGATCGTGATTACTCGGCGCTCGCGGACGGCATCGGAAACGGCGGAGCGGAATACGTAGGTCTCGGTAAAGGTGACAGCTCCAGCATTCTCCATGGCACCGGCATTGAAGTCTGGGACCCAGAGCTGGTCGTACTTCTCAAATGGGTACGGGAAGTTGAAGGCCTTCTCGAAGTAAACAAAACCCTCTTTGGTCTTCTCGAAGATGTACTCAGGGTCCATGTATTGCGCAAGGGATCCGCGGCAGAACACACCAAGTGGGATGGTCTTGCCATTTAGCGAGGTGAGTTCATCACGCCATACCGAGTAAGGACCGGCGATCAGTGCGGTGATATAGCTGGAGATTCTTGGGGTTGGTGCAAATCTCCACTCGGAGTTCTTGCCGTCTAGGGCAATTGGCTCAGGCGTCGGGGAGTTTGAAATTACCTGCCAGCTAGCTGGCGCAGTCACGTGGAATTCGAAAGAGGCTTTCAGGTCCGGCTGCTCAAAGACCGGGAACATGCGGCGGGAGTCTGGAACCTCGAACTGGGTGTAGAGATAGACCTCACCGTCAACCGGGTCTACAAAGCGGTGAAGCCCCTCACCAGTTCTCGAGTAAACGCCCTTGGCAACAATTCTCAGGGTGTTGTGGCTAGATAGGTTAGGAATGCTGATGCGGATGCCATCGGAGTGCTGAGCAACATCCAGCGATACGCCGTTTAGCTCAATTAGCGAAACCGAATCGGTAATCGCGTCCACGAAAACTTCAGAACCTGGCTTATTGCAGCTGAACACGATTGTGGTGTCAGAGTCAAAAGTCTTCTCGTCCTTGGTGACATCGAGCTTCACCAGGTAGCTTTCGGTGGCAATGATGGATGCGCGATTTTGAGCTTCAACGCGAGTTAGGTTTTCGCCGGGCATGTTCTCTCCTGTAAAGAGTTTGTTTCACGTAAGCCTACGGCGAATTACTTCGGGATAATTGAGCATGTTCCATTTTTTACAAGCCGTAAGTACCAATCCGGCAGACTCGATTCTGCTGACTGAAATTGGTGCGGCCCTGCTTGTCCTTGGAATCGTTGCCTTTATTGCAAATCGTTTGAAATTCTCCGTAGTTCCGCTTTACCTTTTGATCGGTCTAGCCATCGGCGAGGGTGGAATCTTCCCGATGAGTGTGAGCGAGGAATTTCTCAGCACCGGCTCTCAAATCGGCGCCATCATGCTGCTTTTGTTGCTCGGTCTGGAATACAGCGCGTATGACCTTTCAAAGGCATTCAAAGAGCGCAAGAGCGCGGGCCTAATCGATTTTCTAGCCAACTCAATACCCGGCTTTGTGATTGGTTTGCTTCTGGGATGGGGAGTGGCCGGAGCGTTGGCTCTGGCTGGAATTACCTACGTGTCCTCCTCTGGTATCGCAGCCCAGCTAATCAAAGAGATGGGCTGGCGGCGTTCTGAGGTCGCTAAGCGAGCAACCGGAATTCTCGTTTTTGAGGACTTGGCGCTTGCGCCCTACCTGCCGCTACTTACCTCTGTGGTGCTTGGAGTTGGCGTCTGGAGCGGCTTGGTTTCGGTCGCGCTGGCTTTGGCGATCACCGGGCTTGTGATTCTTATCAGCTTCAAGGGCTCCAGCAAGCTCGTGAAGATCCTTGACCCAAGTGAGCCAGGTGGATTGTTGCTCACGGTCTTTGGTGCGGCACTTCTGGCAGCTGGATTGGCAGACCTGGTTGGCTTTTCCGGCGTAGTGGCTGCTTTCTTGATTGGTTTGCTACTCACCGGTGAGGTGGCCGAAACCGCTCGTGCTCGGCTTAGCCCAATTCGAGACATCTTTGCGGCAATCTTCTTTTTGTTCTTTGGCATCACCACCGACCCTGCGCAGCTACCCAGTGTTTTGCCACTGGCAATTTTGCTGGCAGTTCTTGGCATCGCCGGAAAGTATCTTGTTGGCTGGTGGATCACAAGGGATTTGTCCGACAGGCTCAGCACCTGGAGGGCAACCGGCTTTTTGATCGCCCGGGGAGAGTTCTCGATGGTTATCGCAGCCCTTGCCGCTCCGATCGTGCTTGGGGTTGAGCTGCAGGCACTAACCCTTGCCTACGTGATCATCACCGCCTTTGCCGCATCCGTAGTGCTGCGATTTACCCGCAGCAGCCTGGAAAAACGATGAAGCGCAAGCTGTGGTTATTGGTCTTTTTGGGGCCGGTTGTCTATTCAGCATGGGTCTTTTGGCTTTCATCCCAGGGCCTGCTGCCAGAAGTGCTAGCGACTCACTGGGGAGCATCGGGGAAAGCCGATGGCTTTGCCGCTGTCTCTGAACACCTAGTTTGGTCAAATGTTGCGCTGCTGCTTGCAAGTGCAATGCTCGCGGTTTCAGCGCTTTTGCCAAGGATTCACCCGACGATGCGCAGGTTATTGCTTGGGGTGACTCTCTACTTTGCAGTATTCATTTACGGCTTGATGACCTACGTAATCGCAGCTCAAATTGGTCTGACCGATGCAAGTTCAGTGCAACTTGGACTTGAGGTTCTTTGGTTCGTGCTGCCGGTTTTGCTGCTAACTCCAATGATGCTTTCGATGCCCAAAGTCTCGCTATCAGACAAGCTGCGTATCCAGCTCTGGGGCATCACGTTCTTAGGGTTGGAATACCAAGAGATTGAGCGGCTGAGCGCATCGGAAGTGAAGCCTTCGCAGTTTGGCGGTCTCGGGATTCGTTTTGCGAAAGGAAAAGTCGCATTTATCCCATCCAAAGGCCCAGCGATTGAGATAACCACTAAAGCAGGCGAGGTAATCTTGGTTCGTAGCAATCAGGTCGAAAACCTCATTGCTGCAATAACTCCGAAGATTTAGGAGCGTTATGCGCATTCACATCGCAACCGACCACGCTGGTATGGACCTGAGCGCGTTCTTGGTAACCGAACTATCTTCCCTCGGCCACACGCTCATCGACCACGGACCAAAGGTCTATGACGCGCTGGATGACTATCCAGGATTTTGCATTGCTGCTGCAAAGGCAGTGGTTGCAGATCAAACCGCTGGAGTTGAAGCGCTCGGAATTGTGCTTGGTGGATCCGGCAACGGCGAGCAGATTGCTGCCAACAAGGTCAAGGGTGTCAGAGCGGCATTGATTTGGAATGTTGACACTGCGGCGCTAGCTCGCGATCACAACGATGCCAATGTCTGCGCACTAGGTGCTCGTCAGCACAGCCAGCAAGAAGTGCTGGAGCTGGTAAAGATTTTCATTGGCAAGGGCTTTTCAAACGACGAGCGTCACGTTCGTCGCATCGGCAAAATTACGAGCTTCGAACAATCCGGCGAGATCGTTTACTAGATAAATGCCTGAAGGCCATACCGTTCATCGAACCGCCAA
>NZ_CBCHRQ010000024.1:0-17034 GCF_965064355.1 Aquiluna sp. | reverse complement strand
GCGTGAGCTACCGATAAAGAGGACCGAGGCTGTTCTCTCACTTCGCGATGTAGAGATCACCTATCCAAAGCGTGGCCGTGTTCCAGCCTTCACCGCAGCTAGCGGAGTTTCCTTCGACATCTACCCGGGTGAAATCCTTGGTCTTGTTGGTGAGTCAGGTTCAGGTAAGACCACCGTGGGACGCGCTGCAATCGGCCTACTGCCGATTTCTAAGGGTTCCATCAACCTAGTTGGCAGAGACATCTCTGGCGCCTCACAGCGCCAGCTACGCGAAGTTCGCCAGCACACTGGAATCGTGTTCCAGGACCCAGGTTCATCGCTAAACCCACGCCTTCCAATCGGTGAGAGCATCGGTGAGCCATTGCTACTAGCTGGTAAGGCTAAGGGCGAAGAACTTAACAAGATGGTTGAGGACCTACTTGACTCTGTTGAGCTACCACGTAGCTACCGCAACCGCTACCCACACGAGTTATCCGGTGGTCAGCGTCAGCGTGTTGGTATTGCGCGAGCACTATCACTCCGCCCAGACCTATTGATCGCTGACGAGCCAACAAGTGCGCTAGACGTGTCGGTTCAGGCACGTTTTCTTGACCTATTGCTAGAGCTTCAGGATGAGTTGAAGTTCGCTTGCTTGTTCATCTCTCACGACCTTGCGGTTGTGGACATGCTGGCTCACCGCATCGCAGTTATGGAGCGCGGAAAGCTAGTTGAGATTGGTGAGCGTGACCAGATCCTCAAGAACCCTCAAGAGGAATACACCAAGAAGCTAATCTCTGCGGTTCCAGTTCCAGACCCAGCAGAGCAGAAGCTAAGAAGACTTGCGCGTAAGGGCTAATTAGCCCTTAGCAATTCCCATTAGCTCAACAGCCTTGGCAAAGTCAGGAACCTTGCTCTGAAGTTCTGAGAAGGTTCCTTCGGCAATGACGCGACCTTTGTCTAGGTAAATGATCTTGTCTGAGTTCATAACGGTCGAGAGCCTGTGTGCAATGAGAACAACGGTCATCTTGCCGCGCAGCTGGTCCAGCACCTTAGAAATCTGAGCCTCAGTCTCGGCATCGAGCGCACTGGTTGCCTCATCCAAGAACAAAATACCTGGGTCACGGTATAGAGCGCGTGCAATCCCAAGACGCTGGATCTCGCCACCGGAAAGCTGCCCAGCATCCGGCTCAACATTCATCTCAAGCGCACCAGGGTTGGCATAGGCGTTTAGACCAGCCATCTGCAACACCTGAGCAACCTTGCCCAAGTCAGTCTGGTCAACACTTGATAGCGAGACATTCTCTGCCAAAGTCCCGGACACCAGGTGAGGGCGCTGTGGCACAATGCCAATCAGCCCTCGACCATGCTCAAGAAGAACACGAGGGTCGTGGCCCTCGATAGAAGCCTTACCTGAGTCTGGCAACCTAAACCCGGTAGCAATCTCGAAGCAGGTAGTCTTTCCAGCCCCAGAAGGTCCCACGATGGCGACCTTGGCCCCAGCCTTTACCTCGAAGTTGATGTTTTGAATAACAGCGGTTTCTTTGTTGAAGCCAAAGGTGACGTTATTTAGGCGAAGGCCAAGCGGCTTGCCGTGCTCGACATCAAGCTCAACATCCTGAACGGCAGAATTGCGCGCAGCAATTACTTTCAATCGATCAAGGGCAGGCTTTCCGCGGTTTGCTCCGTCGATCATCGAATTGATAGCAGCCTGAAGCGGCAGCAGGGAAGCAACCAGGCGAAGGCCACCGGCCATAAAGACACCAATCGTCACAGCCTGGGAGGGCAAGTCACTGAAAACAACTATGCCTGCCAAGAAGGCAAATATTCCAAGGATCAGCGAAGTCTCAATTACATAGCGAGGGAGGCTGTTCAAGGTGTAGATGACTGCAGTACTGGTGGCGGACTGAGCCCTTCCCTTGGTGTAGCGGTCTATCCATGGACCCATGAGCCCATTAGCTCGGACTTCACGGCGGACACCAAAAAGGTCCCGGCTCGTGGAGAGGGATAGCTCATGTCCTTGGAGTTGAGCAGCGCCATTTCTGCGAATCTTTCCAGTTACAACCTTGCTAAGCGCCCACAAAACGGCAGAGAGGTAGGCAAACATGGCCACGGTTGCAACCGGGTTCACAAGTAGGAAAATCGAAACCATGGCAAGAAGTAGTGAAGCCTCTGCCATTACGGAAACTCTGGAATTCACAAAGAGAGTTAACGCCTCTGTGCTGTTGCGTGAGACGCTCTGAAACTCCGAAAGATTGTCTTCGAAACCACTTTCACCTTCGCTGCCCCCAGCGAAGTAATCCTCAGCCAGAGTCTTGGAAAAGCCCGCCTCGAGGGAAGAGACAAAAAGGGATGTGGTCAGGTTGAGCCAGATGGAAAATGCGGACTTAACTATGAATATCCCGGCGATCCCGAGTGCAACAAGCACCGCCTGCGATTCGTTGATTGCAATGGAACCAATTACGGGGATGCTGATCGGGGCTACAGCTCCACCGCCAGCTGCGAATGCGCCAAAGGAGGTTGCTAGGAGTGCGATCCCTGCCAGACCAGCGATGTCCAGCAAATTCGACAGCATCCTTGCACCCGAAAGAAAATAGATCTTTCTTGCTACCTTTTTAGGCACTACCGACCCAAAAGACCTCAAAGACATCGCGTTTAATTTGCTCATTGCCATAAGCCTAGGTCAGCAATAACTGGACAATAGTGTTTGCAATAGGTTTGTCTGGATTCAACTGCTCGGTAGAGTTAGTTGTCACGAAAGCCATGGGAGATTGTTGTGCGTCTTGGAGTCGTAATTCCGTCTTATCGTGTGACAGATCACATTCTTGAAGTCCTGGCCGGAATCGGGCCGGAAGTCGAGCGCATTTATGTAATTGATGATGCCTGCCCAGACAAATCGGGCGATCTTGTCAAGAAGAAGAACAAAGATAAGCGTGTCACTGTCATCACCCATCCTGAGAACTTGGGAGTCGGCGGAGCAGTGGTTACGGGCTACCGCGCAGCCCTAGCTGATGGTATGGATGTCATAGTCAAGGTTGATGGCGATGGACAAATGGATCCAGGGCTCATTGAAACCATTGCAAGGCCTGTGGTCAATGGCGAAGCGGACTACGCCAAGGGAAATCGCTTTGACAGCCTAGAGAACCTCTTTGCGATGCCTAAGGTTCGTATTTTTGGCAATGCAGTCCTTTCTCTATGGTCCAAAATTTCATCCGGCTATTGGTCAATAACCGACCCAACTAACGGATTTACTGCAATTCACCGCAAAGCACTTAGTGCAATCCACCTTGACAAGCTTCGTAAGACCTACTTCTTCGAATCGGACCTGCTATTCAGACTTAGCATCACCAACGCTGTCGTTGTTGACGTTCCGATGGAGGCCGTATACGGGGAAGAAAAGAGCAACCTAAAGATCAGCAAGGTATTAGTTGAGTTCCCATGGCGTCACACCGTCAATCTTTGGAAGCGAGTCTTCTATAAGTACTACCTACGCGAGTGGTCTGTCGCAAGCATTGAACTACCTCTTGGCGTTGGATTCACTGTATTTGGCGCATGGTTTGGTATCGCTAGGTATCTGGAAGCTTCCGAAGCGGGTCGTGCGACTACCGCGGGTCAAGTGACTCTCTCCGCGGTTGCCCTTATTCTCGGGGTTCAGCTGCTACTTTCATTCTTGTCTTATGACGTTCAATCGGAACCTAGGGTTCCAAGACAAAAGAGATAATCGGGGATTGGTTTGAAGAACCTACTTGCTGCAGTAAAAGACTGGAAGAACCTGGCATTTGCCGGCTCAATGCTGGCTGTTGCCGCTTGGGTTTACTCAAGGGTTGCGATGGTTAACCCAGCGATCTTGGGTGATGAGTACCTCTACTCAATCAATGCTCGCAAAGTAGGTCCGTGGGACCCATCCCCAGTGGGAGACTTCTCCAACTACTTGTTCAACCTGGTTTACTCGTCAACTAACCTTTGTGGCGATGCTTTTTACACCTGCGGAAAGCTTCTAAACCTTGTCTTCTTTGTCGGCTTCCTCACGGTTATCTTCATCATCGCCAAGCGGTACATGAATTACTGGATTGCCTTCGCATTCACGATTTTGGCCGGATTGTCACCACTTAGCGTTTACACCTCGATGTTCTTGCCTGAATCGATGTATTTCTTCTTCCTTAGCCTCGTCTTTGCTGCGGTTTTGAAAGCCGCCGAAACCTATGCGTGGAAAGATTGGGCCATTGCAGGTGCGCTGGTGGGAATTACCTCGCTAGTTAAGCCACACGCTTGGCTGTCAGCAATCGCAATCGGTATTTTTCTTGTAGTGCTTGGTCTAACTAACGCGAAATACCGTTTCGGCCCGCTGTTCAAGGCAATAGGCGCTATTTCATTGGGTGCGATTCTTGGACGCGTAATCATCGGATTCCTGGTTGCTGGACCAAAAGCACTTAGCTTCTTCGGCCAGTACCTAAACGCTGGTACGGTCGCTGAAATCACCAAGGCACCGACGGGTGAAGTTGCGGCTAATGCCTCGCCAGTCGGAACCAGCGCAATCAACGGTGTGTTCGCATTGTTTGGCGTCCAGCTAAATATCCACATTCTGACGATCTCCGCACTGATGGGTGTCACCATTCTTGGAGTGACTATTGGTGTAATCGAACTGATTCGCACTCGTGAATTGACCAAGGTGACCGCGCTTTCCCTATTCGCTTTTGTCTGGCTCTTCAGCTTGGTAATCGAAGTCGTAATGTTTACCGGCTGGATTACCGGCGGCGGAGATGACCACACAACTCGAGTTCTAGAGCGCTACTACGACTTCCTGTTTATCGTCGTGCCATTGGCAGGCCTTGCAGCGCTGACCTCTAAGTTCGCTTCGGAGATCAAGATTTGGATTCGACTTCCACTTGCGGTCTTGATGTTGATTTTCATTACCCCTGCGTTCTCGGGCTTCTTCGGAACCCTGACGATCCAAATCGCAGATGCACCTAACCTTGCTGGCTTGGTTGTCAACCAAGACGTTTTCAATGCGGCGGCACTATTTGGTTTTGCTTCTTTGATTGTGTTCGCCTTCTTCCCGAAGTACACGGCGTACGTTCTCATCGGACTATTGCCAGTAACGATGGTTGGAACTGGTTTTCAGATCCAAGATCAGTACCAGGGGTTCCGAGGCGAACTAAACGCGCAGGACAGGGCTGGCCAATACCTGAGAGCCAATCTTTCCTCGGCAGATGTTGATGCAACCTGGATTGCAGCCACTTCGAGATTCGAGGCAACTAACGTAGCGATTTGGGCTGACTCAGCAACCATTAGATATGATCTTTTCGGCGCTGGCTCTGCCCTCGACGCAACTTTGGTGCCAGAGGGTAGCAAGTACGTTCTTGTAACTGGTGATTTGACCTATACCGGTCCGGTTCTAGAGTCCATCCCAGGCGAGGGATACACGCTTCATCGGATTGCAGACTAGTAAATGAAAACTGGTAGGGCTGACTATCTGATTATCGGTGGCGGTGTTGTTGGTCTCGCGATAGCCAAGGAAATCAAGAGCCGATTTCCAACTTCGACCGTTGCCGTTCTTGAAAAGGAGCTGGCAGTAGCGCTCCATGCTTCTGGAAGAAACTCTGGTGTGCTTCACGCGGGCTTCTACTATTCCCCTGAGTCCCTAAAGGCCAAACTCACTCGCGACGGAAACGAGCGAATGAGAAATTTCTGTATTGAAAACGGCCTTCCCCTTCTAGAAACTGGCAAGGTTGTGGTTGCACGGCGCCAGGAAGATGTTCCAGTGCTCAGCGAATTGCATCGTCGCGGCGTAGCAAATGGTGTCGATGTGGAGCTGGTTGACCCTGATAGGTTGGCAATTCTCGAACCGCTTGCGGAAACTATTGATCTAGCTCTTTGGTCACCTAGAACCGCCGTTGCAGACCCGGCGGCTGTTGCGTTAGCACTGGAGTCCAACCTGCGAAAGGCTGGAGTCGACTTCTACTTCAATCAACAAGTTTCCAAGATCAAATCTCATTCACTAACCACAAAAAATGGGGATACATTCGAATTTGGGCACTTAGTCAATGCAGCAGGTCTTTACTCTGATGTTATGGCTAAGGAGCTCGGCTTCGGCGAGCGGTACTCGATGATTCCATTCATCGGTTTGTACTTCTATGCACCTGCCCTCAAGGGCACCTTGGAACGCCACATTTACCCCACCCCTGATCCAAGAAATCCCTTTCTAGGAGTCCACTTCACTAAAACAGCGCATGGTGATGTCAAGGTCGGACCCACAGCGATTCCTATTTTGTCCAGAGAGCAATATGGATTCTTCGATGGATTGAAGGCTTCCGAGCTCCTTGGAATTCTGGCAAATTACCCAAGGTTTATTGGCTCGAAGCATCACGACGTTTGGTCGCTAGTGAAGACGGAGTTGCCAAAACTCTCCAGGAAGCACCTTCTGGGACAAGCAGCCAAGCTAACCAGCAAGATTGATGTCTCAAAATTCACTGTCCCAGGAAAGCCCGGTATTCGAGCACAGTTGTTTGATAAGCGAGAAGCAAAGCTAGAGATGGACTTCGTTATTGAAGGTGATGAGAATTCAACCCACGTTCTCAATGCCGTGTCACCTGGTTGGACCTCGTGTTTTAGCTTTGCAGAATACGTTGTCAACGACATGGAGCTTCGCCAGAAAGCATGAAACTTCTAGTTGTTCATGAAGTGAGTTATCCAAAAAAAGTCGTTTATGAGATTCATGAGTTCCCAGAACTCCTTGCGCTCAATGGCCACGACGTCACTTTTGTAGACTTCGACGAAGGAGCAACACGCAAGGACCTTGATCAGCCTAGGGATCGAGTGATCCATGGCAGAATCCACCCGGCAGCAAGTTTGAGACTTCTTACACCCCACAGATTTGGCATCCCTCAGATAGACAGAATCTGGGCGATTTTTTCATCAATCCCGCTGTTTGGGAAACTGATCAAACACGGCGGTTTTGACGTGATTTTGAACTTTGCAGTTCCAACCTATGGGCTGCAGGTTACCCTCTTGGGCAAACTGTTTGGGGTACCCGTTTTACAGCGTGCACTGGACGTTTCGAGCAAGATCCGGGAATCCATATGGAATCCTCTGATCGCGCTATTTGAGAAACTCACCTTCAAATGGGCCAGTGCAGTGAGCACCAACAATCCAGCCATGACCAAGTACGTCATAGGACTAATGGGTGAGCAGTTCCGGGACAAAGTTGTCATGCACTACCCACCCCTTGATCAAAGAATATTCAAAGCCACAGCGCGTGACCAAAAGTTAGCAACTTCATTGGGCATCAATCCAAAAGACAAAGTTCTTATGTACATGGGGAGTTTCTTCTACTTCTCAGGACTGGACGAAGTTATTGTCAAGTTCGCTGAGAGTGTGGCCCAAGACCCAGCCCTGAAACTATTGCTAGTTGGCGGCGGGGAACAAGAACCGCTGCTTAGGGAGCTCGTAGAGAACCATGGGCTGTCGAAAAATGTCGTGTTCGCTGGATTCGTTCCATTTCATGAACTTCCGAGATACATGACGCTCGGAGACGTCGCTATAAATCCACTGATCGTCTCCACGGTCGCCAGCGCGGCATTTCCACACAAGGTACTTCAGTACATGGCAGTCGGACTGCCCACGGTCAGCACCAAACTAGACGGCCTCTACGCCGCCTTTGGGGACGAGTCAGGTCTGCGCTGGTCATCGAGTCCAATTGAAACCCTAGAAATTGCGCTGGACATCCTTAAGAATGACCAGACCCAGCGTGAAACCCAAATTAGACTTCAGCGAGATGTTTTAGACAGACTCTTCTCTCCCCAGGGAACAGTAAACAAATTAGAAGCAACCCTTCTAGAACTCAGCAAACTAAGGAGAAACCATGCCTAAGGTCGTAATTCTTGGCGCTACAGGAATGCTTGGACGTGGAGTGCTGCAAGCATTCGCTGGCACGAAGTTGGAGCTTGTTGGAACTACCCGAGACGGGCAGAGCGTCGACGGCGTCCCGGAGTTGCCAGTCACAAAGTTCGATGCACTCACTGACGACGTGAGCGCTTTGGACTCAGTCGCATCTTCTGGCGACTGGGTTATCAACTGCATTGGAATCATCAAGCCTCACATCAAGGACGACAACGCCGATCAGCGAAGAGTGGCAATGATCGTAAACGGGTTGTTCCCTGATCAGTTGGCTCGCTATGCCGAGGCAAAGAATTTGCGAGTAATTCAGATTGCAACAGACTGTGTTTATTCTGGACTAAAGGGTAAGTATTCCGAGCAAGATGAATTTGATGCCTTGGATGTTTACGGAAAGACCAAGAGCTTGGGCGAGGTTCCATCGCAAACCATGATGCACTTGCGAGTTTCCATTATCGGTCCAGAGTACGGACGCAGCACATCACTATTCGAGTGGGTGAGAAACCAGCCTCAGAATGCCGAGATTTTCGGATTTACTGACCACGTCTGGAATGGCGTTACCACCTTCCATTTCGGCAAGCTTTGCCGCGGGATAATCGAACACAACGAGTTTGTGCCAGGCACCATTCACGTAATCCCTGGATCTACCCTGACCAAAGAAGTGTTAGTTGGCGCAATTGCTGCAAGAGCAGGCAGGGGAGACATCACCGTCAATCCAAAGGCCTCCGGCAAAGTTATCGACAGAACTCTGAGCACGACCAATGGCGATGTTGTAGCCCGGATGTGGCAGAACGCCGGATACGCTACAGCGCCAACAGTCGAGCAAATGATTCAGGAGATGCCGCTTTAGGCTTTTCCTAGATCTCCAATGCCGTAGCCATAGTTTCTGGCGACTGGACGGATCTTTTCATTTGGCAGATGGCCTGCCCAGTTCTTGTTCTTGAATCTTTGAACAAGGTCATCAGCAATTCTTCTAGATGCCAGTCCATCACCAAGAGTGTGGGTCCAGGACTCAGAGCGCCTACCCGCTGCGGACTTAATGATCGCTTCAATTTGGCCGTCATTGTATTCAAAGTGAGGGTCAAACTTGACCGAACCACCGCAGTCGTAAACCTGTGGTCGCTCTGTTGAGGTTCGCATCTGTATCGATGGAACGCCCAGAACTGCAGCCTCTTCAACCACGGTGCCTGAGTCAGTTATCACTGCGGTTGACGCGTCCAGCAGTTCCATGAGCTCTGCATATCCAATTGGATCAATCATTAGTGTGTTGGCTGGTATCTCTAGATTGAACTCCCGAATACGAGCCTGGGTTCTGTATCCCGCTGGGAAGATTACCGTGCCTGAGCAACGTGAGGCCAAGTCAAGAATTCTTGAAAGAGCTTCGCGACTATCAACGTTCTCACGCCTGTGGCAGGTCATAGACCAGAGCTCTCCACCGGTATAGCCATAAGACCTGAACAGCTCAGCCCTTGCCTCAGGAGTCAGTCGTACCTTGCCCGAGATGAAGTAGTGGTTCAGCACGTCCACGATCGGATTTCCAGTGACAACGATGTTGTCTGGGTCTAGGCCCTCAATAACACCCTGTTGTTTGTATTCGTCCACATAGGCGTAGATCACATCCGCAAGGTGATCAATTGCCGTTCTGAACTTCTCCTCTGGCATGCGCCAGTCGTAGGAGCGCATGCAGCCTTCGATGTGAACGATTGGGATGTTCTTGGCGGCAACTGCGATAGAGCCGGTCACCGTGTTGGTGTCGCCAAGGAAGATGACAGCATCTGGCTTCGCGCTGTCCAAGTAGCTACCCAATTCAGAGATCAGGCTCCCAATCATGGCTTGGTCACTTGAAGTGTCAAGTTGCAATGTGACATCTGGCGCTGGAACGTCTAGCTGCCTGAAGAAGATGTCCTTCATATTGTCGCTGTAGTGCTGCCCGGACCAGACGAATTCGAAGTCTGCACCTAGTTCAGCTTTGAGCATGTTGATAATCAGTGAGGCACGGATTACATCGGGCCTAATGCCTAGGACCATTGAGATTTTGGGCAAGGTTATCTTTCTTCGATGTTCCAGGGATCCCACATGCGTGATTCAAATCTGATGTCATCTGCAGCACTCTCGGCAAGCGTCGAAGACGAGAAGAACATCATTATCGTGTCCGCACTTAGAGACATGAATCCGTTTGCATATCCGGCTGGAATCAATAGAGCACCAGGCTTAGATCCAGAGACCACAAATCGCTCGATTTGAAGGTCCTTAGAGGGCGATTCCCAGTTGTCGACTTTAACCCCTGCCACCAAAGCTGAGCCCTGCAGGCAAACAACAGCCTTCGCCTCGTGCTTGTGACCGTGCCATGCACGAATAAAGCCCTGGCGGTGGTTTTCGACGACGTAAAAACGCTTGTATCCAGCCAACGCAAAATCGTTTATGAATTTCAGTGACCCGCGATCGTCAACCGCCAGTCCGCCGGCTACAAACTCAATCTTGTCGGACATTACTTGGTTCCAAGTAGGCCCTGCAACGCAGCAACGTTGCTAAAGCGAGGAAGGCTTACGTCAGGGATACGGTTCTGGGAAATCGCGTTGTGAATCTCAAGGATTCCGTCCTTTACCGACCACTTAGGTGCAAAGCCCAACTCGTTCCGAGCCTTGTCGCTGGAAACCGCATAGTTGCGTGCATCTTGGAAGGAGGACTCAGTGATCTTGAGAACAGCGCCAGGAACTACTTCCTGGATGCGCTCAGCCAACTCGATGATGGTTAGGTTCTCGGTGTGCAGGTTGTAAACACCTGTGGTGTGGGTGTCAATGTGAGGCACCATTGCGGTAGCAACATCACGCACGTGCAACAGAGGCCTGAATTGCTGGCCACCGAACACACTCATCTGCTTCTCACGCACTGCACGAATGGTTAGAACGTTCAAAACAAGGTCCACTCTCAAGCGAGAGTAAGTGTCGCTTAGTCCGAATAGTGTTCCGAGACGGAAGATCAAGGTCTCGTTTGGAGCTGCAAGAAGCACCTTCTCCGCTGCAATCTTGGATTCCGCGTAAAGCGACAGTGGATCAAAAGGACTGGACTCGTCCAACAAGCCGTCCTGGGCTCCGTAAACGCTGCAGGTGGACGGGAAGATGATGCGTCCGGAGAAGTTAGCAACCAAGTTCTTCACAGAACCGACATTGGTCTCCATGGTTAGCTCTGGGTTTAGTGCACAGGCTGGATCCCCAACGAATGCGGCAAGCCAAACAACGGTGTCAGCCCAGTTGAGGTGAGGCTTTAGAGAGTCGATATCGTTTATGTCACCGAAAACAAAATCGATGTCCTTCAAGTAGGCATCTTCATAAACGAGCTTGTCAAAAACGCGAACTTCGTGCCCTGCATCCAATGCAGCATCCACCAAGTAACCACCAACATAACCGGCCCCGCCAGCAACCAAGACTTTAGACATGTTTTCGCTCCGTTCCTGTGGCTAGGCTACCAGTATCTGAAGTGAGGGGAGCCCGAGTGGCGAGTAAAATATTCTTGAATCCGGAAGTTATGTCCGGACTGGGGGAGGACACTTTCTGGACATGGTTCCAGAGGGAATCTGGAGCTGAAGTTGGAGTTCCAAAGAAAGTCGGTCCAACAGACATCGTGCTTCATTATTCGACGATGGGGAAGCCTTCATTCCCAAGCCATACCATCAATTTATTGTGGGAACTTTACCCTGAAATGTCACTCAGGCTTGGAAAGAAGTTCGGATCCAAAAATAGGCGCATTGGGAAATCCTTGGTCGCGCAGTGGCATGCAGTCGCCACTCCGTACAGCAGGGCCTTCTATCCAGTGAACACAAAGGTCTTGCCCATTGCAGTGAATGCAGATCTATTCAAGCCTGGGGAATCGAAATCTGACGCAAAATCGGCACTGGGTCTCGATCCAAATCGGCCGGTAGCCTTTTGGTCTGGTGCTAATCATGAGATGAAGGGACCGGACCTAAGGGACGCGTGGCTGAAGGGCAATCCCGAATGGCAGGGATTGATTATCACTAAGGAAAAACCAATTAGCCAAGAGAAGCTCGCTTTGCACATGCAGGCGTCGGATGGGTTTCTAAATACTTCTCGATTAGTCCCTTACTTCATGGTCGATTGGGAATGCATTGCAGCAGATTTGCCAATGATTGAAGCTGGAGGCGTAGAGCGGGAGTTTTCACTGCCGAGCTCCGATGTAAGGTCGGTTTTGTTCGAAAAGAGCTGGGATAGAAAATCCGCAATCCAGCTTTGGTTGAAATTTATAGACGAATGCTCACTAACTCTGAAATAAGCAAGAGACCACAGGTCTCTATTTTTGCTGTGGTTTACAGATCGGTTGAGTACGCACGATATATAAATGAAGTTGTGCATAATTCCTGCCCTGAGATTGCGACGGGTGAGGCAGAGTTCTTCCTAGTTGCCAACCAGCCTGAATCAGAATTGAAGGCTTGGCTTGCGACATCGGAGTTGTCGTACTTGGAATACTGGCCCACATCAGAATTGAGCCCAGAATGTGGACCGAATTACCTTGCGGGCGTCTATGAAGCTTACAACTTTGGCGTAAATGCAGCTTCGGGAGAAATCGTCATAATGCTGAATTCCGATATGGTCCCATCGCCAGGATGGTTGAAATTTATGATTGACGAGTTCCAGCCAAACGATCTTTTAAGCCCCTGGTTGGTTGAACCTTTTCATCCCAAGTATGGTGTTTTCCCTGGTGCCATTGAGGCAAATTTTGGGCGGTCTCCTCGAACTTTTGAAGCGCTCGGCTGGAGTGATTTTTGCCTTGCAGGAGCCGTTCAACTTCCAGAGAATGCATCACCCCCATTCATGCCCGTGATGGTTTCGAAAGACCAATTCCTTCAACTCGGGGGGTTTCCTCAGGGAAACTTGATGGTGAACGGAGAATGTGTTCCAGCCGACAAGAACTATTTCGAAAAACTTGTTTCCACAGGGATGCAGCACAGGTTCACTTCAAGGCCCGTCTATTTTTATCACTTTAAGGAGGGTGAAAAGCGCACGGAAACCGTCTTTAGAATTTTTTCGGACTCCATCCCCTCGCTTGCCAGGAAAGTAAAAATCGACAAATTACTGCACTTTCTTCGAAGGCTGCGATCCAAAAAATTGCGCTGAGCACCAGACCTTCCCGCGATGGTCGCCACGCTGGGCCTAAACTTGTATTCATGGATTGAGGAGCCAAATGACTTACGTAATCGCCCTTCCCTGTGTAGATGTCAAAGACAAGGCATGTATCGATGAGTGCCCTGTCGACTGCATCTATGAGGGTGACCGCATGCTCTACATCCACCCGGACGAGTGTGTGGACTGCGGTGCTTGCGAGCCTGTTTGTCCAGTGGAAGCCATCTACTACGAAGATGACCTCCCTAGCGAGTGGAGCGAGTACTACAAGGCAAACGTTGACTTCTTTTCTGAGATCGGTTCCCCTGGTGGAGCTGCCAAGGTTGGCCCAATTCCTGGTGACCACGCCGTTATCTCAGTTCTTCCCCCTCAGGGCGAATAGTGTTTCAAGGCTTGCCGGAGTACCCCTGGCAAAAGCTCAAGCCATATCGTGAATTGGCTGCCAAGCACCTGGACGGTGCAATCGATCTTTCTGTCGGAAACCCAATTGACCCAACACCGCAGGTTATTCAAAACGCTTTAGATAGCGCATCGAACTCGCCTGGCTATCCAACCACCTGGGGTGATGTTTCTGCTCGTCAAGCAGTAGCAGATTGGTATGCCAGACGACGAAAGTCACCAGGGTTTACTGCTGATCAAGTACTTCTAACCATTGGCTCAAAAGAGTTCATCTCGTGGTTGCCAATCATGCTTGGCGTCGGGCCAGGTGACGTTGTAGTTCAGCCAAGGTTGGCTTACACCGCATACGAGGTCGGTGCAGCTTTTGCAGGGGCAGAGATTTTAGTGGGGGATGAGCCATCTGAGTGGCCATCAAACACCAAGCTGATTTGGCTGAATAGCCCCGGCAATCCAAATGGTGCCGTGCACTCGGTTGAGTTTCTCAAAGCAGCTCTAGTGCGAGCTCGTGAACTTGGTGCTGTGATTGTGAATGACGAGTGCTACGCCGAGATGGGCTGGGTTTCACCTTGGGAGGAATACATCCCTTGCATGCTTGACCCTGAGGTAACTGGGGGAGATGTCACTAACGTGCTCTCGATTTACTCACTCAGTAAGCAGTCAAACTTGGCTGGTTACCGCGCAGCATTTGCTGCCGGTGACGAGAAGCTAATCAAGGGTTTGGTCAACCTCAGAATGCACTCTGGAATGATGGTTCCGATGCCGGTGCAAAAGGCAATTGCAGTCGCGCTCGGCGACGATGAGCATGTAGCAAAGCAAAAAGAGGTTTACCGTAAGCGACGAGATGTGCTACTTCCAGCGCTTGTTGCCTACGGATTTGAAGTTCAGGACTCTGAGGCTGGGCTGTATTTGTGGGTTACCAAGGGTCAAAACTGCTGGGACACCATCTCCGAGTTGGCACAATTAGGCATCGTCGCTGTCCCCGGAGAGTTTTACGGCGAGGCCGGCAAGAACTTTGTTCGCTTCTCAATTACTGCAACCGACCAAGAGGTTTTAGAGGCTGCAAACCGCCTCAGAAATGCTCTAGGCTAGGGGCAAAGCCAACCCTCACAAAGGAGCTAGCGTTTGACTTCTAACGAGAAGGTGTCCCTTCGATACGGTGCCCACGAGGCAGAACTTTCTGTGATCGAATCGACCGAGGGTCCTGGCGGAATTGATATTTCAAAGCTCATTGCCACAACTGGGCTCAGTTCTTACGACCAAGGTTTCGTAAACACCTCCTCAACCAAGAGCGCAATTACCTACATCGATGGCGACAAAGGAATTTTGCGCCACCGCGGTTACCCAATTGAGCAGCTTGCAGCAAAGAAGACCTTCCTAGATGTTGCCTACCTGTTGATTTATGGTGAGCTACCAACCGCTACCGAGCTGGCAGCCTTCGACGAAAAGCTTCGCGAGCGCTCGATGATTCACCCAAACATGGTCCGCTTTTTTGAGGCTTTTGAGCACTCTGCTCACCCGATGGCGATCCTGTCCTCCGCAGTTTCTGTTCTTTCAACTTTCTACAACGACTCCACTGACGCAAGAGATCCAGAACAGGTTGATCTTTCAACAATCAGACTTTTGGCAAAGCTTCCAGTGATTACCGCCTATACCTATAAGTCATTGGTGGGGGAGAGCATTGTTGAGCCAGACAAGTCACTCTCGCTGGTAGAAAACTTCCTACGCATGACCTTTGGTCACAAGGGTGAAGAGTGGTCTGCAAACCCAGTTTTGACCAACGCTCTAGATACTTTGTTGCTCTTGCACGCTGACCACGAGCAGAACTGCAGCACCTCAACAGTGAGACTGGTTGGCTCTTCTCACGCAAACTTGTTTGCTTCGATCTCATCGGGCATCAATGCGCTTTCTGGCCCACTGCACGGTGGTGCAAACGAAGCTGTTTTGGACATGCTTACCTTTATTCACGAGTCCGGTGACTCGGTTCAGAAGTATGTTGAGAGAGTCAAGAACAAAGAAGACGGCATTCGCCTAATGGGCTTTGGTCACCGCGTCTACAAATCCTTTGATCCAAGAGCGACCATCGTGAAATCTCACGCAGACGAGGTGCTTAGGGAGCTAGGTGTCTCTGACCCACTATTGGACATTGCAAAAGAACTAGAGGCTGCTGCTCTTGCGGATTCTTACTTTGTAGAGCGCAAGCTTTACCCAAACGTTGACTTCTACACCGGGGTTATCTACAAGGCCATGGGCTTCCCACCAAGGATGTTTACGCCACTGTTTGCAGTCGGACGTCTGCCAGGTTGGATCGCGCACTGGCGCGAGCAGAACGAAGACGTGCACACCAGAATTGGTCGCCCGCAGCAGGTTTACACGGGTCCTACCGAGCGCTCAATCTAAGGTTTTACGTAAATCCAGACTGCGGTGTCGCCGTATGACTTTGTGTTTTGAAGTTCTAGATTCTCAACCTCAAGCTGTTCACTGCGGCTCGATCTCTCAACAACAACTAGACCGTCTGCGCCCATAAGAGCAGCAACTGCGTGCAGTAGTTGCTCTAGTTCGGAGTTCGGGAATTCGTATGGCGGGTCAATAAAAACTAGGTCAAAACCTTTGGCAACTGATTTTAGAAAACGCTGCGCATCTTGGTTGTGGGCCTGAATCTTTATTGAAATATCCTGCTTTTCAAATGAGTTGAGGCTGCTTTTGACATTGTGCTGCAGAAGCTCAAATGCATTGCGGTCTCGCTCCACCAGGTCTACTGACAAAGCTCCTCTAGATGCTGACTCAAGACCGAGGGCTCCTGTGCCGGCGAATAGGTCCAGTACCTTTGCGCCCTCAATTACCCCCATGGCGTCGAGCTTTGCGAACAGGCTCTCTTTGACTCGGTCTGAGGTGGGTCGAGTGGCCTTGGCAGCTGGCTTGAGCTGCAGAGAGCCAATAGCTCCGGCAATGATTCTGGTCACGGTTGTGAGCCTAGTGAAAAAGGTTGGTGATTCAGGCGATGATTGTCTGTGTGCTGACAGAAACCTTGAAACTAGATTCGATCCTTGGTGATCGAACGGCGAAGGCTTTCGTGAAGCAATTTGGAATCACTAATCTCTCCGAGCTTTTAGAGCATTACCCAAGGCGATACTCAAAGCGTGGCGAGCTCACTCCGATCTCTTCACTACCAATCGGCGAGGTCGTAACCGTGGTTGGTGAGGTTGTTTCCACTTCTTCGAGGAGACTCAAGGGTCGAAGCGGCAATCTCCTCGAGGTCGTCATAACTGACGGCTCCAAAACCCTAACCTTGGCATTTTTCAACCAGCACTGGCGAGAGAAGGAACTTCACTCCGGAGTGCGCGGACTCTTCAGCGGTCGAATTGGAGTCTTTTCAAATAAGTTGCAGCTTGCTCATCCTGACTATGAGCTCTTCTCGCAGGAGATTGATGACTCTGAAGCTAAGGCTTGGGCAGAACTGCCAATTCCCATCTACCCAGCTTCTGGAACCCTCAGCACCTGGAAGATTCAGAAGTCTGTCGAACTAGCGCTTTCTGCACTTGGTGAGATCCAAGAAGTTCTCCCGGCCAACCTTTTGAAAAAGCACAAGATGCTGTCGCTTTCTGAATCGATAAAGCAGATACATGTCCCAAAG
>NZ_CBCHRQ010000023.1:0-17796 GCF_965064355.1 Aquiluna sp. | reverse complement strand
GAGTTGCTGACTCAACCGCATTCTTCCTTTCCGAGAACGGAAACCCAGGCGAAGTTGTCGAATTCGACACCACCGAGAACGTCTTTATGCGTCCAAAAGACGACCGCACCAACGAGTACGTGAATGGACGATTTGGTTGATGTTCACCTTTGGTTCACCTGCTGAACAGAGTGGGTTAATCACTTGGCTCGAAAATCAAAATCGTCATCCAGACTTTCTAAAAGGAGAAACCATGCGTTTGAACAAGATCGCCAGCATTTCCGCTGGTGCAGCGATCATCGCAGCAACCGTTTTTAGCGGTTCAGCTGCCATGGCTGCAGAGACCATCACCGGTACCGGTGCTAGCTACACCCTTTCACTTCAGACCGAGTGTGCCGCTGCGTACACCCAGCACCAAGTAACTTACGTTTCCAAGGGGTCAACCACTGGTCGTTCGGACTTCTCCAAGGGCGTTAGCGACTTCGGTGGATCTGACATCATTTACAAGACCTCTGAGACCAAGCCAAAGAACTTCACCTACGTACCTCTTCTAGGTGGACCAATTGCTATTTCTTACAACATTGCAGGCCTAACCCGCCTGAACCTAACCGCAGCCGTGATCAGCGACATCTACCTGGGCAAGATCACCAAGTGGAACGACAAGGCGATTGTTGCTTTGAACCAGAGCTCAAAGGCCCTGCTTCCAGACGCGACCATTACCCCGGTTTACCGTTCGGACGGCTCTGGTACCACCGCTAACTTCACCAACTACCTAAAGCAGGTAGCGGGCAAAGCTTGGGCATTCAGCGACGCTTTCAAGACTGCAGCAACCGGCGTTGTTGGTGTTGGTGCAAGCGGTAACTCTGCTGTTGCAACCACCATCAAGTCGACCGCTAACTCTTTCGGTTACATCGACCTAGCGGATGCAAACAAGAACGCTCTTCCTATCGCTCACCTTGAGAACGGTGTTAAGGGTCAGTTCCTAAAGCCAACCATCGCAAACTCGAAGAAGTTCATCGAGGCGACTTCCATGAAGTCAACCGGTGAGGTTGTATTCGACTACAACAAGGTTCTTCCAGGTGCTTACAACTTGTCGCTCGTTTCCTACGGAATCGCACCGACCAAGGCTGGCACCGCGAAGGCTGACGCTGTTCGCGAGTACCTGACCTACTTCATCAAGGACTGTGCACCTTCGAAGGCAGCAGCTGTCGGTTACGTAGCGCTATCTGGAAAGTTCCAGACCACTGCTCTGAAGCTAGTTTCCAAGGTCGACTAAGACAACAAAACAATGATTCAACACATCTGGGGCGCGGTCATACCGTGCCCCAGATGTTCCATTTGGAGGGAAAGTAAATGCGCCGCTTAGTTTCTGCAATTGCACTGTCGGGAGCGATCCTGGCAACATTGACGGCTTGCGACCCTCCAATGCCTGAATCCCTTTTGGTTGAGCTGGCAGAACGCACCGTGATCTGTCCAGAAAGCGCTGTTGACGTTTCGGTCACGGAGTCTGTGCTGGATGTTTCGAGCTTCTGGAATGACAGCCTCACCAACGCCTGCCCAGTCACTTTCAACATAGTTGAAGAGGCCGCAAGTGGCATTCAAATTACAGACCACGAGTCTTTCAAATGCGAGCCCTTCCTAAGCGTTCCGGTAGCCATGGATGCAGCGGTTGTAACCTTCATGGTCGGCGATAACTACGAGCTAACCCTGGATGCCCCGACACTGGCTGGAATCCTCTCGGGCGCAATCACAAACTGGTCAGACCCAGCAATTGTTGCGCTGAACGAATACGCAATCTTGCCAGATCAGGAGATTGTCGTGTCTCCTTCTGCCCTAGGACCTGCCAGAGACGCCATGGAGACCTGGCTTGAGAGCGAAACCGGCGCGGATCTAGACCTGAGCTACATCGAAGATGTTCCAGGTCTGGAGTCTGAGAGTATTTATGCCCTCGCAGACGGAGAGATTCGAATCACTGCTTTCTCGAGCACACTAACAACTGGCTACCCACTCGCAAACATCGCAACCATTCCTGGCGATGTAGCAAGTGTTGTGGTTCCTGATGCTCGTTTGATTCAGACCGCAGGTACACAGGTTGACGTAATCAAAGACGTCGATGCGCAAACTGTGAACTTTGCCTACAACAAGGAAAACGAAGCTAAGCCACTTTTGGGTGCTGTTGATGCCCTTGCTCCTTATGCTCCGGTCTATGCCATCAAGATGGGGCTGTGCGGTGAGGACACTGTTGATCTTCGCAACACCGCTCGCTACCTTTTGCGTCTTGACGCTCAGGGTGTAATCGCAACCGGTGTTTCATCTCCACTGCCAGAGCACATTCGCATCGCAGCTGCAGCGCTAATTGATGCTGGAAACCCAAGCATCGACCTAGGCGCTGAGGGAACTGAGTAGCTCTCAATTACACTTATCCGGTGCCAAAACAATCCCTGGGTGTAGGAAGACTGCTGATTGCTATTTACGCAATCTTTGCAATTTCCGCTACCGCTAGGGCTAGCTACCAGCTAATTCGCGAGTTTGATCAGGCCCCATTGGCCTATTCACTCTCTGCACTTTCGGCGGCGGTCTATTTGCTGGCCACCTACTCGCTCACCAAGCAAGAACCAAAGTGGCAGCGCATTGCCATTTTCACAATCTGGTTTGAATTAGTCGGCGTTATTGTAGTGGGAGCACTGAGCTGGGCACTGCCTGCGCTATTTGCCCATCCTTCGGTTTGGTCAAATTTCGGAGCGGGTTATGCCTTTATCCCGCTGCTACTTCCAATTCTTGGATTGATCTGGATTAGGAATCGCCATGCTGTCAATAACTAGTCCAGCTGAAATTGACCTTGAATCAAGCCCTGGCACAGCTGTTGCGATTGGCAAGTTTGATGGCCTTCACCTCGGGCATCAGCAGCTGCTGCACGAACTTTTGGAGTATTCCGAGGAGGCTGGCTTGGTGCCGGCTGTAATCACCTTTGATCGCCACCCAAAGGCACTCCTAGATCCCGAGAATTGCCCTAGGCCCGTTATCGGACCCGCGCAAAAGGCTGATCTCATGACCGCGGCGGGTGTTGAGGTTTTGCTAACCCTGCCGTTTACTAAAGACCTTGCGAATCTAAGCCCCAAGGACTTCATCGAACAGGTGATTTCCCCGCTTGGTGCGCAGATGATCTTCGTTGGCGAAGGCTTCAGGTTTGGAAGTCACGGCACCGGGACCGTAAATGATCTAAGGGAATTCGGTCCGCAATTTGGTTTTAGGGTGCGCGAGGTTGCGCAAGTTCAGGCGGCCGGTCGCAAAATTTCCTCGACGGACCTAAGGGCAATTCTCGATGCCGGCAAGGTCGAGGTTGCCAGTTTGCTACTTGGTCGAAATCACCAGGTCACCGGAATTGTCGAGCATGGTCGAAAGCTGGGTCGAACTCTTGGTTTTCCAACCGCAAACATTTCTAGAAGTGCCGAAGGATACCTTCCGGGCGACGGCGTTTACGCTGGCTATTTGTATGCCGAAGGGGTTCGCTACCCGGCTGCTCACTCGGTGGGCACTAACGACACCATTGGAGAGGTGCCAAAGATTTTGGAATCTCACGTTATCGGTCGTACCGACCTAGATCTTTACGACCTTGAGGTGACTTGCGAATTTGTTGCCCAGGTCAGGGGCTGGGCAAAATTTGCCTCGCTAGAAGAGCTGATTGCCCAGATAACTGTGGACGTTAAGAAGGCATCCGAAATCCTCGGAGAGTAGTCTTCTAGCATGAACTTCGTAGACGCCATAGCTTCTGGATTCAAAAACTACTTCAACTTCAAGGGCAGAGCCTCTCGCTCTGAATTCTGGTACTGGCTGCTCTTCACAATTCTGCTGAGCTTGGTGCTTGGCACTATCGAGACTGTTATCTGGCCAGCGGCTCCGATGGATAGTGAGGATCTAGAAGCGGTCTTGACTTCCGCCTTCAGCGCTCCGACCCCGCTAACCTCGCTGGCAAACCTGATTCTCTTCATTCCTGGTCTTTCGGTAACCGCCAGAAGGTTCCACGACGCTGGATTTAGCGCGAAGTGGCTGTTATTGCTTTTAGCACCTGCGGCTTATTCGATTTTTGCGATTGTTGGCTTGGTTGCAATTGGGGCCAGCTACTTCGAATCCACCATGCCAAGCGTTGAAGATTTCCCGGTTGAGGTACTGATGTCGGTGATCTTCTTGATTGCGCCGATCTTTGCACTCGGGTTCGCGGTGTTTGTAATTCACATGATTTTCGCCCTGAAGCCAACCAGATCCTTTTATGACGGCAACAAATATGTTGAACCAACCCCATTGTCATCTCTTGACGAGGGAACCACCGCCTAGACGAAATCGCTTTTTATCCCTAGACTTCTCAGGTTGCCGTGTAACGGCCGCGGATCAAGAGAGCTTGAAACTCCCTGTTTCAGGCGCCGCGCAGCGAGGGAAAGGAAAAAGCAATGGCATTAGATCTAGCCGTAAAGACCCAAATCATCGAGGAATACGCCACTAAGCCAGGCGACACAGGTTCTCCTGAGGTTCAGATTGCTGTGCTCAGCCGCCGCATTGCTGACCTTACCGAGCACCTAAAGGACCACAAGCACGACCACCACTCCCGTCGCGGATTGTTGCTACTTGTTGGTCAGCGTCGCCGTCTACTCGGTTACCTACAGAACGTTGACATTTCCCGTTACCGTTCACTAATCGAGCGCCTAGGCCTTCGTCGATAATTTCGGATTTATGCCAAGACCCCCGGACACAGTGTGTTCGGGGGTCTTGCATTTCCTAGGCATTTTGCCTATTGCTTGTTAGGCTTTACATAGGAGTTCGCGAAGGCGGGTCCTCGGTGGAAATCTTTGGGTCACTCGTCCCAGATGTTTTTACTGACGACCAGCACTTCATAAGGCCAATCGGCCTTCTCCAGCACGCAGCAAACTTGCAATTGCGAGTTGACGCTTCGCGTGCGCTGAGGAAAAGGAGGGGCCATGGAAGGCCCAGAAATCAAAGCAACAGAAGCAATTATTGACAACGGCAAGCACGGCAAGCGCGTAATCCGCTTCGAGACTGGGCGACTAGCTCAGCAGGCAGCCGGTAGCGCAGCGGTATACATTGACGAAGAGACCATGCTCTTTTCGGCAACCACCGCATCAAAGCAGCCAAAAGACCAGTTCGACTTCTTCCCGCTAACCATCGACGTTGAAGAACGTATGTATGCAGCTGGAAAGATCCCAGGTTCATTCTTCCGTCGTGAGGGTCGCCCATCGACCGCAGCTATCTTGGCTGCTCGTCTGATCGACCGCCCACTTCGCCCATCATTCGTTGATGGTCTTCGTAACGAGATCCAGGTCGTTGTGACCGTTATGTCTATCGAGCCAGATGAGCTTTATGACGTAGTAGCTATCAACGCAGCTTCGATGTCTACCCAGCTTGCAGGTCTACCGTTCTCTGGCCCAGTTGCCGGTGTTCGCGTAGCCCTAATCGATGGCCAGTGGGTTGCATTCCCTAAGTACTCACAGCTTGAGAGGGCTGTATTCGACATGGTTGTTGCAGGTCGCGTTGTCATCGAAGATGGCAAGGAAGACGTTGCAATCATGATGGTTGAGGCTGAGGCTACCGAGGGTTCAATGGACCTAATCGCAGCTGGCGCAATCGCTCCTACCGAGGAGATCGTTGCTCAGGGCCTAGAGGCAGCCAAGCCTTTCATCAAGGAATTGGTTCGCGCTCAGGTTGAGCTTGCAAAGTTGGCAGCTAAGCCAACCGCAGACTTCCCAGTGTTTTTGCCTTACTCCGATGAGGTTTACGCAGCGGTTTCCAAGGCAGCTGAGACCGAGCTTGCTCGCGTCTACCAGATCGCCGACAAGCAGCAGCGCCAGGAGCAGGACGATGCCCTAAAGGCAAAGGTCAAAGAAGAGATGGTTTCGGTTCTTTCCGAAGAGCAGATGCCTCAGTTCTCCGCTGCATACAAGTCTGTGACCAAGAAGGTCATGCGTACTCGTGTGCTAAAGGAAGGCATCCGTATCGATGGTCGTGGTCTTCGCGACATTCGTGCACTAGATGCTGAGGTTGCAGTTATTCCTCGCACCCACGGTTCAGCAATCTTCCAGCGCGGTGAGACCCAGATCCTGGGCGTCACCACCTTGAACATGCTGAAGATGGAGCAGCAGCTAGACGCTTTGACCCCAGAGACCTCAAAGCACTACATGCACCACTACAACTTCCCTCCTTACTCCACCGGTGAGACTGGTCGCGTTGGTTCTCCAAAGCGTCGCGAAATCGGTCACGGAGCATTGGCAGAGCGCGCACTTGTGCCGGTATTGCCAAAGCGCGAGGACTTCCCATACGCAATTCGTCAGGTATCCGAAGCTCTTAGCTCAAACGGTTCAACCTCGATGGGTTCGGTTTGTGCTTCAACCCTTTCGCTACTAAACGCAGGTGTGCCACTTCGTGCACCAGTTGCCGGTATCGCAATGGGTCTGATCTCAGACACCGTTGACGGCAAGGTTCAGTACGCAGCATTGACCGACATCCTGGGTGCAGAAGACGCACTGGGAGACATGGACTTCAAGGTTGCCGGTACTCGCGAGTTCGTAACCGCTATCCAGCTAGACACTAAGTTGGATGGAATTCCAGCTTCGGTTCTTGCCGGAGCTCTTACTCAGGCCAAGGAAGCTAGAAACTACATCCTTGACGTGATGCTAGAGGCGATTGACGCTCCAGACGAGCTATCTCCTTACGCTCCTCGCGTTATTGCGGTCAAGATTCCTATCGACAAGATCGGTGAGGTCATTGGTCCAAAGGGCAAGATGATCAACCAGATCCAGGAAGACACCGGAGCTGACATCTCGATTGAGGATGACGGAACCGTTTACATTGGTGCAACCAATGGTGAGAGTGCTGAGGCTGCAAAGGCTGCGATTAACGCCATTGCAAACCCACACGTTCCTGAGATCGGTGAGCGCTTCCTAGGTACCGTTGTGAAGCTAGCCACCTTTGGTGCCTTCATCTCGCTAATGCCTGGCAAGGACGGTCTTCTGCACGTCTCCGAGCTCAAGAAGATCGCTGGCGGCAAGCGCGTCGAGAACGTTGAAGACATTCTCGAGGTTGGCCAGAAGCTTCAGGTAGAGATCACCAAGGTCGATGACCGTGGCAAGCTATCGCTTGCTCCAGTTGTTGAGGGAGAAGAAAGCGCTGCGGAAGCAGAGTAAGAATTGCTCTTCGAACTAAATAAGTCCCAGTCGTTCACCGCTGAGGCAGCCCGAGTTTCTCGCTCGGTGCTGCCTAGCGGTGTTCGCATTTTGACCGAGGAAGTCCCCGGCGCACCATCGGTTGCAATCTCCGCTTCAGTTGCAGTTGGTTCTAGGGATGAAACCGGCGGTCACTTCGGCTCAACTCACTTTTTAGAGCACCTGCTATTCAAGGGCACCAAGCGCCGCGGTCAAAAAGACATTTCTGTCGCTTTTGACTCGGTTGGCGGGTCTTCCAACGCTGCAACTGCCAAGGAATACACCAGCTATTACGCGCGCGTGCAAAACTCTGCGCTGCCTTTAGCCATGGACCTGTTGGTTGACATGTTCACCTCAGCGAGAATCGACGACTCGGACTTCACTGTCGAGCGCACTGTAATTCTCGAAGAGCTTGCGATGAACGATGACGATCCTGAGGATGTCGCACATGAAGCTCTGGCCGAAGCGCTACTGCCAGATCACGAACTTGGCCGACCAATCGGCGGCACCCCGCACACCATCAACGCGGTTGACCGCGATTCGGTGTTTGAGCACTACCTTAAGCACTACCGCCCGGAGAACCTAGTTATTACAGTCGCCGGCGGCGCGAGCCACGAAATGGTTGTCGAGCTAATCAATGCTGAGCTTGCTCGGGTCGACTGGAATGCAGCGTCGACCCCAAATCAGCGCAGGGCTCAGTTTGATGCGCCACTTGGCGAGACTGACAAATTTAGATTTATCGAAAAAGATGTCGCGCAGGCCAATGTTCTGCTGGGTTTTCAGAGCATTCGCGGAAACGATGACGCAAGGTATGCGCTTGGGATCATGAACACCATCCTGGGTGGCGGAATGTCGTCCAGGCTCTACCAGGCCATTCGCGAGGAGCGCGGCTTGGCATACTCAACCTACTCATACCAGCAGGGCTATGCCGATGCTGGTTACTACGGCCTTTACGCTGGCACCAATCCGGAGAATGCGGTCGTGGTGACCAAGCTGATGTGGGAAATCTTCCAAGAGCTTGCGGACAACGGGGTGACCCAAGCGGAATACGATCTCGCGCTGGGAAACATCACAGGTGGACTTGCACTTCGATACGAGAGTTCAATCGCTCGTATGAACCGCCTGCTATCGGCTGAAATTGGAACCGGAGAGTACCTCTCGGTCTCTGAGGTCATGGAGCGATTTAGTTCAGTAACGCTTTCTGATGTGCAGCAAATTGCCCAGAGAATAATCACATCACCCTCCTCGCTAATTGCGGTGGGCGAAGGACTTGAACATCTCCAAGACTTAGCTTGATAGATTTATGAGCATGATCTCAGTAGCGGTAGTAGGCGCAAGCGGCAGAATGGGCAGCCTCGCGCTGCAACTAATTGACACCGATGCCAACCTAAAGCTGCACGCTTCCCTGAACTCAAAGTCCGATCTGGCAAACATGCTTGGCGCTGATGTTGTGATTGACTTCACGCTTCCAAAGGTGAGCCCGACAGTGGTTGAGTACGCCATCAAGCACGATCTCAAGATTATTGTTGGCACCTCCGGTTGGAGCGAAATCCACCTTGCAGAACTGGGTAAGTTGCTTTCTGAGCACCCAACTGCCGCAGCAGTTGTGGTTCCAAACTTTTCTATCGGTTCGATGCTGGCTCAGCAGTTTGCGGTGCAGGCAGCGAAGTACTTTGACTCAATCGAAATTGTTGAGGCTCACCATGCCGGCAAGGTCGATTCACCTTCCGGCACCGCGGTGAGAACCGCTGAGCAAATTGCCCAGGCTCGCAAGGGAATGGTCCAGCCACTAATTCCAGGTGTAGACCAGCCGGCTCGCGGTCAAGTGGTTGCCGGTGTGCCAATTCACTCACTCCGCCTGCAGGGAGTATCCGCGAAGCAGGACGTGATTTTTGGAGCGGGCAATGAGCTTTTGACCATTTCTCACGAGGTTTCTTCGCACCATGCCTATGCCGAGGGTATTCGCCTGTGCATCGCTTTTGCCCAGAACGCTAAGGGCCTAACAGTTGGACTTGATCAGGTCGTAGCGAACTAGTGTCAGCAAAAATCTGGGCCTTGGTAATGGCCGCGTTGGCTGTCATCTATGTGGTTTTGCTTGGGCAAAAAGCCATCTTGCTTTTACTTGAGGCGAGTCTGGTGGCCAAGGCAATGGGTGTTGCACTTTTAGTGTTGCCCTTGATTGCAGCGTGGGCAATCCTCACGGAAATCAAATTTGGTATGGACGCCGAGAGACTTGCTCGCAGAAACTCTGAGCCCCCGCTGGAGTTTGTCCTTCGACCCAGTGGTAAGCCAACCAAGGAAAGTGCTCAGGTCGAGTTTGAGCGAATCAAATCTCAGGTGTCACAAGATCTTTCGAACTGGGAACTTTGGTTCCGCCTAGGGGAGTGCTACGAGGCTTCCGGTGACCGCAAGCTAGCTCGCAAGTCAATCCGCAAGGCAATCAAGCTAGCGAACGAGTCCAAAGCGCTTTAGCCCTAGGTACATCTGGCAACCTAGGCAGAAGTTGAAAAACGCGTTTAGGAAAGCTGCAAAGAAAATAAAGCCAGCGCTTACCGCGACCAATACCGGTGCAAACCAGAAGCCAACCAGCCCCAAAAGTGCAAACCCAAGTCCGACCTTCTGAGCGAACTGTGGTGGGCGTGAGTCTTCGAGCTCGCTAGGAGCAGCCAGTCGCGGGCGAACCAGATTCTTGAAGACAAGTCCGTAAGGGTGAGTTTTAGGGCTAAACACGCTCCAGCTAAATAGCACTGCCAGCAGCACGATTAGCGGGTAGGCAGTGAAGAAGCCCCCTGGGGCTGAAACAGCAATACCGAAAGCGGTAAGGGACAGCGCGCTTGTGATTGCGGCACCGAATCTTGGGCCACGAGGATCGATTAGTTCTGCACTCATTTGATTCCTAACTTAGTTAGCTCTTGTTGAATTAGTCCTGGTTTTGGAACACCGCTCACGCGGAAGGTCACTTCGCCTTTGGGGTTGAGGATAAAGACCGTTGGGGTTTGCGAAATGTTGAACTTGGCGGCCACATCGATTCGGTCGGTGAGGTCCACCTCGGCATGAAGCACGCCTTCAGTGCGGCTCTCAATTTCCGCAAGCGAACGTCGAACCGCCGGGCACCGACCGCAGTACTCAGTCGAAAACAGCAGCAGAGTAGCGCTCTTGCCCGGATCAGTGACGGGCTGGCCATTTTGGTGAGCCCCAAGGCGTGCAAGGTCAATAATCTGGCTTCTTTGGATGCTTCGACCACTGCCGGTGGATACCTTGTAGAAGATCCCGGCAATTAGCGTGAGGCCTAAAAGTCCAAGCGCAAGATACAAACCGGTGAATTCCACTTGCCAAGGGTAAGCGATTGCACGGACCAGTTGCGGAGTGTTGCGCTTTTTTACTTTTTGCCTCGTCTAGGCTTGGGGACCGTGAATGAAATTCAATTTAGATCCGATATGACCGTTGAGCTGGTTCGAGCTTCCGCCAACGATGCAGATGTGCTTTATGCCGCAAGAGTTTCCACTCAGGGCGAGCAGACCCTAGAGGGTGCGCTCAAGGCTGATGCCGAAACCGATAAGCGTGACAAGGGCTTGATCAACTACCTGATGCGCGATCGCCACGGATCTCCTTTTGAGCACAACTCACTTACTTTCTATGTTCAAGCTCCAATCTTCGTTTTCCGCGAATTCATGCGCCACCGCATCGCAAGCTACAACGAGGAATCTGGTCGCTACCGTGAGCTTCAACCGGTTTTCTACGTACCAGGCCCAGAGCGCAAGTTAGTTCAGGTTGGAAAGCCTGGACACTATGAGTTTCTTGACGGGAGCGCTGAACAGACCGCACTGGTTGAACAGGAAACCATGGCTGTCACCCGAGCTGCCTATGAGGCTTACCAGCGCATGCTGGAGGCTGGAATTGCGCGAGAAGTGGCTCGTATCGTGCTGCCGCTAAACATTTACTCGAGCATGTATGTAACCATGAACTCTCGTTCGCTGATGAACTTCCTATCGCTTCGCACCTCACGAGAGGGCACTCACTTCCCGTCCTACCCGCAGCGCGAGATCGAAATGGTTGCCGAGAAGATGGAAGATTTCTGGGCGGAACTTATGCCTTTGACCTATGAGTCCTTCAACGCCAACGGTCGCGTCGCTCCCTAGTCGAGTGAACATTCCGTAAATTTGCTCGATGCTGGAGATTTCAAGGGCTAAAATAAATAGATAACCATCTATTTAGGAGCGACCTTGGCGATTGAGTTAAACCCCCAAGAAAAGCAAATGCACCTGCGATCCCTTGACGCGGTAGTAGATCGCTTCGCAGAAAAGTATCTAGGCGTATTTGCTAAAGAAACCATCGAGAGAGTGGTCTTCGAGTCATACGCGTCCTTGCTGCGGACAGCAACCAGCAACCAGCAGTTTCTGGTTGCGCGCGCAGAAAAGTTCTCCTTTGACCGTCTCAGGGCTTTGTTTGTATCGCAAGATGATTCTCGCAAACTAGGCCCCGAGGTCTTATTTGTCTGTGTTCAAAATGCCGGCCGCTCCCAAATGGCAATGGCTTTCATGCAGGCTATGGCAGGAGACAAGGTGACTGTAATGTCTGCTGGTTCGATGCCAGCCGCCGAAGTAAATGCCAATGCCATAGCGGTAATGAATGAGTTGGGATTGTCGCTTGAAGGCGCGTTCCCTAAGCCCCTTACTGATGATGTGGTGCGTGCCGCAGACGTGGTAATCACCATGGGCTGTGGAGATGCATGTCCTCTATACCCTGGAAAACGCTACTTGGATTGGAATCTCGAAGATCCCGCGGAGCTTGACCTCGATGGTGTCCGCCGCGTCAGAGACGAAATTAAGCGCCGAGTCGAACAGTTGCTGTCAGAGCTGCTTTAGTCTCCTAAGGTATCTTCGGAGTCAATCGGCACCAGCCGCTTCGAAATGCGAGTTCTGCGGAGCGTTAGGTAAAGCGACAATTCAATGAGCAGTGCGCTAATAAGATCAAGCACCACGGTCGCCACCAGCGTTGCCAACAGCACTAATGCGTCGAGTCTGGATTGCTTTGCCGTTTGCCTAAGTTCGTCGATTCGCACCATGTGATATGCGGTTGCAATTAGCACTCCGCCAAAGAATGGCACCGCGAAATTGGCCAGCGCCTGGCCAAAGAGTTCGCGATTAGGTTGGTGAGTGTCAAAACCGGAAAGCCGATCCGCAATCATTGCCTAGAGCAATGACTCCAAGCCTGCCAATAGGTTTTTCGCTAGGTAAGCGGTCACTGACCCCTGGATAAATAGCCGTCTTTGGCGTACAAATAGCAACGGTATCGCTTGGAAGGCGCTTTGCCATGCAGGTAGGCTAGTCAAATGGTTCAACAACATAAAGATCTCTTCGGTCAGGTGCTGGTCGCGCTTGTGACCCCGATGACCGCGGATGGCGAAGTCGATTGGGATGCCACCGAGCGTCACATGGACTATGTAATTTCAAATGGTGCAGACGGTGTTGTCGTGACTGGCACCACCGGTGAAACCTCAACATTGACCGATGCTGAGAAGATCAAGTTGGTCGAGGTTGGAAAGTCTGTTTCTGCAGGCCGCGCCAAGATCATCACCGGCGGTGGCTCTAACGAAACCGCTCACGCCATGCAGCTTTACAAGGCCAGCGAAAAAGCTGGTGCAGACGGCGTCATGATCGTCACCCCTTATTACAACAAGCCAACTCAGGCTGGAATTCTTACCCACTTCCGACTAATCGCAGATGCCACGGACCTGCCGGTTATCTTGTATGACATCCCAGGTCGCACCGGTGTTGCAATTGCCTACGACACTTTCCACCGCGCCGCTAAGCACCCAAACATCATTGCAATCAAGGACGCCAAGGGTGATTTAGCTCAGGCTTCTCGATTGATGTTGGAAACCGGACTTTTGTATTTCTCCGGAGATGATCCGAACGTGCTGCCTCATCTTTCGATTGGGGCCACCGGTCTGATTGGTGTCACCGCCAACATCGCTCCTCACGCCTATCGCGAGATGGTGGATGCCACCAATAAGAACGACTTCCACTCGGCACTCAAAGTCCACAACGCCCTTGAGCCTTTGCAGCGTGCGATTATGACTCACGTCCCTGGAACCGTTGCGGCAAAGTATGTACTGCATGGTTTGGGACACATCAACTCTCCCCGCGTGCGCTTGCCGCTGGTTGGTCCAGAGGACCACGAGGCAGCCGCAATTGAGAGTGGAATCGACCAGGTGGTTTCGGTGCCAGGTTTGAGCTTCAACAACTTCAGGCCTGATCGCAATGCCGCAGCCGGCGGAGCACTTCCTAAAGTTGCAGGAACCACTCGCTAGTGGAGTTATCTGCCCCAGCACCGCTAAAGCCAGGCGTTTTACGCATAATTCCGCTTGGCGGAATTGGTGAAATCGGTCGCAACATGACCGTATTTGAACTAGACGGTCAAATCATGATTCTGGACTGCGGTGTGCTGTTCCCAGAGGAGACCCAACCCGGTGTAGATCTGATTTTGCCGGACTTTGGTTACCTTGAGGACAAGCTGGACCGGATTGTCGGAGCTGTGCTCACCCACGGTCACGAGGACCACATCGGCGGAGTCCCCTACCTTTTGGCGATGCGCAAAGACATCCCAATCATTGGTTCAACGCTAACTCTCGCGCTGGTCGAGGCAAAACTCAAAGAACACCGAATCACCCCCTTTTCTCACACCGTGAAAGAGGGTCAGATTGAGCAGCTTGGCCCTTTCAATCTTGAGTTTGTGGCAGTAAACCACTCGATTCCAGACTCGCTGGCGGTAATCGTCCGTAGCGCTGCCGGAACCGTCTTGGCAACTGGTGATTTCAAGATGGACCAGTTACCACTTGATGGTCGTCTGACGGATCTTCGCACCTTCGCAAGAATCGGCGAAGAAGGTCTTGATCTATTCATGGTGGACAGCACCAATGCCGATGTTCCAGGCTTCACGCCGCTAGAGCGCGATATCGGTCCAGTGATCGAGAACGTAATTAGCAAGACCCCGGGCAAGGTGGTGGTTGCTTCATTCTCCTCACACGTTCACCGCGTGCAGCAGGTGCTGGATGCAGCAGTTGCAAACAATCGCAAAGTGGCCTTTGTTGGCCGCAGCATGGTGCGCAACATGGGCATCGCAGCAGATCTTGGCTACCTCAAAGTCCCAGCGGGTTTGATTGTTGACCTCAATGACATCGATGAGATTCCGGATAACCGAATAGTCCTGATGTCCACCGGTAGCCAGGGCGAACCAATGGCTGTGCTTTCCCGAATTGCCAACAGCGATCACCGCATCATCATTGGTGAGGGTGACACTGTTTTGATGGCTTCCTCCTTGATTCCAGGTAATGAAAATGCGGTTTACCGAGTGATCGATGGATTGATTCGACTTGGTGCGAATGTGGTTCACAAGGGCAATGCCAAGGTTCACGTCTCTGGACACGCTGCCGCAGGGGAGTTGCTCTACTGCTACAACATCCTCAAGCCCAAAAACGTACTTCCGATTCACGGTGAGGCTCGTCACCTACACGCTAATGCCAAGCTGGCTATTCAAACTGGTGTGCCTGCCGAGCAGACTCTGATTGTTCACGATGGTGCCGTAATTGACCTTGTCGATGGTGTCGCGAAGGTCGTTGGCCAGGTTCCTTGCGACATGCTCTATGTCGATGGGAAGACGGTGGGAAAGATTACCGATGAGGACCTCAAGGACCGCAGAATCCTTGCTGCCGAGGGCTTCATTTCAATTTTTGCGGTGATTGATCCGAGTACCGGCAAGGTTGTCGAAGGGCCTGAGATTCGCGCTCGAGCATATGCCGAGGACGACCATGTCTTTGATGACATCCTTCCTGAGATTCAACGTGCCCTTGAGCGTGCTGCCGGTGAGGGCATCAGAGACACCTACACAATGCAACAGGTGATTCGAAGGACCATTGGTGGTTGGGTGGCAAAAGCTCACCGCAGAAAGCCGATGATCATCCCGATCGTTGTTCACTCCTCCCGCCCTGCCTAGGGCAAATTGACACAAAGCCTTGCTAACTTGTTTGCATGGCTTCAAAGACTCCACCGCCTAGAAAACCCAGCGGTAGAAAACCAGCTCGAACTGCAGCTCCTAGCGCTGCGGCCGCTAAGCCACGTCCGGCGAAGCCGCAGGGGCAAGGTTTTTTGGCGGGACTAAGCAAGTTTTACCTGGGTACTGCCCATCTATTGGGCAAATTGGTCAGGGCATTTAGCACAGAGAAACTAGCTGACGATGATCGTCGAGATGGTGCACCATTTTTTGTATTTCTACTTTCGGTTTTCGGAGCGGTTTTTGCCTGGTTTCTAATCAATGAACCATGGGCAAAAGCTCTTCACTCGTATACCTTTGGGATGCTTTTTGGCCTAGTGGCTTATGCGCTGCCGGCAATCTTCCTTTTCTACTCACTGTTTTTGTTTAGGCACCCGGCTTCGGTGCGCGATAGTTCGCGATTCGCCGTCGGTTTTTGGCTGTTTTTATCGGTGATCTCAGGCTTTTTCCACATCTTTGGCGGAACTCCCTCTCCAAATGTGGATGGCCCAGAAGGTTTGGCCCTCGCCGGAGGGTTATTCGGTTGGTTGATCGGTGGGCCGCTGTTGAGCATGCTGACCATCTGGGGCGCGACACCGGTGTTGGTGCTTTTGGTAGCGGTTTCGGTGTTGGTTATGACTGGCACCGCTCCAAACAAGATCAAGCCACGCCTAACCGAGTTCTACAACTTCCTCTTCGGCATAAAGCCAAAGGCTGAAATTCTGGATGCTTTTGACGGGAAGAAATCCAGCTGGTGGAACAAGGACAAGGATGCCAAGCCGGCGTTTGATACTGCGGTGGTTGAGGCAATAGACGACTTTGTCGACGAGCACCTAGCAGAGTCTTATCCAGCGGTTGAAATGACTGATCCGGTTGAAGAACTCGAGTTTCTATCTCAAGAAGAGGGCCTCACCGAGCCAATCGATGTGCTCGAAGAGGCAGCCGTGGCCGCCCCTAAGGTCAAAAAAGCCAATAAGCCATACGTGCTCCCTTCGCTCTCTCTTTTGGCCCCTGGCACTCCACCAAAGGCTAAGAGTGCGGTAAATGACCAAATCGTTGCTGCAATCAATGATGTCTTCAAGGAATTTGATGTCGAGGCCAGAGTCTCTGGATTCCAGCGCGGTCCAACAGTTACTCGCTACGAGGTTGAACTTGCTCCTGGAGTCAAGGTCGAGGCGGTAACTCGCCTCACCAACAATATTTCTTATGCGGTGGCTTCCAACGAGGTTCGAATCCTGGCACCGATCCCCGGCAAGAGCGCAATCGGAATTGAAATTCCAAATACCGATCGAGAGACAGTGTCACTGGGAGATGTGCTTCGCAGCAAAAATGCCACCAACAGCACCCACCCACTCACCATTGGTGTCGGTAAAGATGTCGAGGGTGGCTACCTGGTGGCGAACTTGGCGAAGATGCCTCACCTGTTGGTGGCTGGTGCAACAGGAGCGGGTAAGTCCTCTTTTGTGAACGCCATGATTACCTCGATATTGATGCGCTCTAAGCCATCCGAGGTGCGCATGGTTCTGATCGACCCAAAGCGAGTAGAGCTTGCTGCCTACCAGGGTGTTCCTCACCTGGTTACGCCAATCATTACAAACCCCAAGAAGGCTGCCGAGGCGCTGCAGTGGGTTGTCAAGGAAATGGATTCTCGATACGACGACTTGGCAAGTTTTGGCTTTAAGCACATCGATGACTTCAACCGAGCAATTGTTGCCGGCGAGGTCAAGTTGCCAGAGAATTCGCGTCGAGAACTACAGCCCTACCCATACCTGTTGGTGGTTGTGGATGAGCTAGCAGACCTCATGATTGTGGCTCCTCGTGATGTTGAAGACTCGATTGTGCGAATCACGCAGCTTGCAAGAGCCTCCGGTATTCACCTGGTGCTTGCAACCCAGCGTCCATCGGTTGATGTGGTAACCGGTTTGATCAAGGCGAACGTGCCATCAAGGTTGGCCTTCTCGGTTTCCTCGCTCACCGACTCGCGAGTAATCCTGGATCAGCCAGGTGCCGAGAAGCTAGTTGGTCAGGGAGACGCTCTTTTCGCACCAATGGGCTCCAACAAGCCGGTGCGAGTCCAGGGTGCTTGGATTGCCGAAGATGAACTACATCGAATCGTGAACCACGTAAAGGCCCAAATGGAGCCTGAGTATCGCAGCGATGTGACTGTGGTTGCACAGACCCGCGTTGTGGATAGTGACATTGGTGATGACCTGGATCTCTTGCTTCAGGCCACCAACTTGGTTGTCAACTCGCAGTTTGGCTCGACTTCAATGCTGCAGCGAAAGCTCAGGGTCGGCTTTGCCAAGGCCGGAAGACTCATGGATCTCATGGAATCCAGGGGCATTGTCGGGCCTTCAGAAGGCTCCAAGGCGAGAGATGTTTTGGTCAAGCCAGATGAACTCCCACAACTACTCGCCAAGTTGTCAGGAGCAACCTCAGCGGTGTTTGAGGGCGACCTGCCGGCGGATGAGGATGACGGCGATGAAGATGCTTGGCAGCTAACCGGTAGGCGAGATGACTTCTAGATCTTTCCTGTATCGCCAAACTCCAAACCTAATCACCTCAGTTCGAATCCTGA
>NZ_CBCHRQ010000022.1:0-18205 GCF_965064355.1 Aquiluna sp. | reverse complement strand
CCGAGTACAAGCTTCCGACCCTGGTCGGTTATGGCGATGCCGGAGATTCAAAGTCCCGCCGCCGCAGGGCCATCGCAGCTGTTTCGCCAGTAACCACAGCGATTCCAGTTTCAATGGTCAGGTCAATGGCAGCCAGCGACAGCGTGATGGCGAAGCCACCGATCCGCAAGCTTGCCAAGGAATTAGGCGTTGAACTAGCGAATGTCACAGGCACCGGCGTGCACGGCGAGATCACTCGCGAAGATGTAGTTGGCTCGGCATCCCAGGCCTCAGTATTCAAGAACCTCACTACCCCGCAGGCCCCTTCGGAGCGCGAAGAGCGCATCCCGGTCAAGGGTGTTCGCAAGGCGATCGCAAGTGCCATGGTGAAGAGCGCATTTACCGCCCCTCACGTGAGCATCTTCGTGGACGTTGACGCCACCAGAACCATGGAATACGTCAAGCGCCTCAAGAACTCGGTTGATTTTGCGGGCATCAAGGTGACTCCGCTCTTGATTATGGCCAAGGCCATTATCTGGGCGGTTCGACGCAACCGCATGGTGAACTCGACCTGGACCGATGAGGAAATCATCGTTCACAACTTCGTGAACCTAGGTATTGCGGCAGCTACCCCTAGAGGCTTGATGGTTCCAAACATCAAAGACGCCGACACCATGAGCATGATTGAGCTGGCTCAGGCCCTCGAGCAGCTTGCAGCAACTGCTCGAGACGGTAAAACCACCCCTGAGGACATGCGAGATGGCACCATCACCATCACAAACATCGGTGTCTTTGGTGTGGACACCGGAACGCCGATCTTGAACCCGGGCGAGGTGGGAATTGTGGCTCTGGGCTCGATTCGCAAGAAGCCATGGGTTGTCGAGGATGAGATTGTGATCCGCCAGGTAACCACCATCGGAGCTACCTTCGACCACCGCGTGGTGGATGGCGACGTCGCATCCAGGTTTGTTCAGGATGTAGCAAGCGTTATCGAGGAACCAGCACTTCTCCTCGACTAATTGCAATTGACATTCATTTTCAATAAGCGTATTGTTGAAGCATGAAGAAATGGATTTTTGGCCTAATCGCCGCAACTGTTGCAGGACTGCTAGCTGTTTTTGTAATCGCACCGGGCATTTTCAACCCCGGAGCCACCAATGGCAGCTCATCCTCTCCTGAGATCACTCGAACCGGTCCGACCGGTGTTGTGAAGGTGCTTGCCACCACCAACGTTTGGGGAGATATCGCCAAGCAGCTAGGTGGCGACTGGGTAGAGGTCACCGTGATCTTGGATGACCCAATGCAAGACCCACATTCATACGAAGCTTCCGCTCGCGACCAGCTGGCGGTAAATGACGCAGAGCTGATTGTCATGAACGGCGGCGGCTACGACGAGTTCATGCACATCCTGGTCGATTCTGCCGAGACTGCAAGGCTTGTTGTTGAGGCGGTGCCAGAGGTCGAATCAACAGGTGAGACCGAGTCTCACGCCGACTCACACGACCACGCCAATGAGCACGTTTGGTATGACTTTCACTCCGTTGAGGACTTCTCGGCAGCCTTCGTGGCTGCGCTGACTGACATCAGACCTGAGTCGTTTACCGATGTGAATAAGAACTTTGACACCTTCAAGATCGAACTAGACAACCTCGAAACCCGTCTTGAAGGCCTAGCCGGTCACTCTCTTGGCCTAGGAGTACTAGCCACCGAGGGCGTAGGTAACTTGCTTTTGGAGCACGCTGGTTTTGAGAACCTAACCCCAGAGGCGCTAGCCGATGCAATCGAGGAAGAGACCGAGGTTCCACCTGCGGCGCTCGCTCAGGCTGAGACTTTGATCAGGAACAACCTGGTTGCAATTTTGATCACGAACGCTCAAGTCGAGGACCAGGTTTCCGAGCGACTTCGAAAGCTTGCCGAAGCAGAAGGTGTCCCAGTAGTTCAGTTGAGTGAGCTGATTCCAGAAGCTGGCATGAACTACTTCGACTGGATGAACCAGGTATTAGACCAGATCCAAGAGGCCGTTTACTAGTGGCATTGCTGTCTGTCAAAGACGCATCGCTGGCATTTGACCAGCGGGTGGTTTGGCATGACCTGAACCTGGATATCCAACCCGGTGAATTCGTTGCGGTGATTGGGGCAAATGGCTCTGGAAAGTCGATGTTGCTCAAGAGCATCTTGGGCCAGCAGGCACTTAGTTCCGGCTCGATTGAGTTCTTGGGTAAACCCTCCAGGCACGGCAATACCCAGATTGGCTATGTCCCCCAGCAACGTGTCATTGACACAGGTTTGCCGCTGAAGGTGGTGGACGCCGTGCGGTTTGGTCTCGATGGTCACAGCTTCGGATTACCTTTGCCATCAACCAAGAAAAAGGCTTTAGCCTTTGAGGCATTAGCCCAGGTTGATGCCGCTCACCTTGCCCAAACCCCAATTGGTGAACTCTCCGGTGGCGAGATCCAACGCGTCAGGGTTGCCCAGGCTGTGATTTCACACCCAAAGCTGATTCTGGCCGATGAGCCGCTGAGTGCCCTGGACCTGCACCACCAGCAGGTGGTCAGCGAGCTGATCCATCAGCAGAGTGAGCGATTTGGCGCTGCGGTTTTGTTTGTCACCCACGATGTGAACCCAATCATCGACTTTGTTGACCGAGTGCTCTACCTAGCTCAGGGTCGCTATTCGATTGGCACCGCTGATGAGGTGCTGCAGTCTGATGTCCTAAGTGAGCTATACGGCACCGAGATCGACGTGGTTAGAAACCAGGGCCGCGTTGTCGTGCTTGGCGCCCACGATCACGACCACCACGAGGCAGAGGAGTGGTTGTAATGGATTTTTCTGACATCATCAACTTCTCGGACTACGACAGGCTTTTGCCGCTGGTCACCAACTCTTTGCTTGCCGGAGTATTGCTTGCGCTGATCGGCGGCCTGGTTGGGGTTTTTGTTATGAACCGTGAGCTCTCCTTTGCCGTTCACGGCATCGCAGAACTTTCCTTTGCTGGAGCTGCAATCGCCCTGCTCATTGGTTTCGATGTGGTCTTTGGTTCCATCTTCGGCTCCTTGCTTGCCGCCGGCATAATCGCCTTTTTGGGTGATCGAGCCAAGGACCGCAACTCCATAGTCGCGGTTCTGATGCCCTTCGGCCTCGGTCTTGGCATCCTCGCGCTATCGCTCTATCCGGGTAGGGCGGCGAATAAGTTCGGTTTGCTAACCGGCCAAATCGTTGCGGTTGACGACCCAAAGCTATTTGCGATGTTTAGCATTGCTCTGTTGGTTGTGGTTTCGATGCTGGTGATTTGGCGGCCGTTGAGCTTTGCTTCGCTCGATCCAGAGGTAGCAATGGCTCGAGGCGTGCCAGTGAAAGCGCTCGGCATTGGTTTTGTGATGCTGCTCGGACTTGCGGTTGCGGCCGCGGTTCAGGTGGTTGGAGCACTTTTGGTGCTTGCGCTATTGGTCACTCCTGCTGCTGCAGCGCTTCGATTGAGCAGTAGCCAGCTCTGGGTGCCAATTTTGAGCGTGGTGTTCGCCGCGGTCAGCATGCTAGGTGGCATATTGCTGGCGCTTGGTTCCTCGCTGCCAATTAGCCCCTATGTAACAACGATTTCGTTCACGATTTACCTAATCGCTCGCATAGTTGAGGCTGTTGGCAAGAAGTTGGCGGTGACCAGGTGACCCAGAAACGTTCAACTTGGCAGAAGACCGCGGTTAGAGAAGCACTTGCTTCAGCCTCAGGCTTTGTTTCAGCACAGGAGCTCTACCAGGCTTTAGCCCAGCAGGGCCAGAAGATCGGACTCACCACTATTTATCGAGCGCTAACGGATTTAGTCGCGCTCGGAGAAGCCGACTCTTTGGCAGCTTCAGATGGCGAAAACAAATACCGCAACTGTGGAACTGACCACCACCACCACTTGATTTGCCGAGAGTGTGGCAAAGCTGTGGAATTTGAATTGGCTGGATTTGAGGCGGCAGCTGCCCAACTTGCCCTATCCCACGGCTTCAAAGACGTCAGTCACAGCATCGAACTGTTTGGGATTTGTGCTCAATGTGGCGTGGTGGATTGATTTTTGTAAATCAAGACTTGCTTTCTAGCCCCCGTTTCTCCTAAACTTGGGGGGTTGTACGGGCTTAGGTCCTAACAAACCCCAACATAAGCTTCGGGTAAACACGCCCCTAGGAGGAGAAATGGCAGCCTACTGCCAGGTCACTGAAACTGGTCCACAGTTCGGTCACAAGGTTTCGCACGCTCAGAACAAGACCAAGCGTCGCTTTGACCCGAACATCCAGAAGAAGACCTACTTTGTCGCATCCATGGGACGCAAGGTGACCCTGAACGTTTCTGCACGCGGCATCAAGGTAATTGATGTTCGTGGCATCGAGTCCGTAATCGCTGAGCTACTAGCTCGCGGCGAGAAGATCTAGGAAGATACAGATGGCTAAGGACAAGGACATCCGTCCAATCATCAAGCTGAAGTCAACCGCCGGCACTGGTTTCACTTACGTGACCAAGAAGAACCGTCGCAACGACCCAGACCGTATCGTTCTGAAGAAGTACGACCCAGTAGTGCGCAAGCACGTTGAATTCCGCGAGGAGCGCTAAAAATGGCTAAGAAGTCGAAGATCGCTAAGAACGAGCAGCGCAAAGTAATCGTTGAGCGCTACGCAGAACAGCGTCTAGCTCTAAAGAAGGCTTTGGTTGACCCAACTTCCACCGCTGAGCAGAAGGAAGCAGCCCGTTTGGGTCTGCAGAAGCTGCCAAAGGACGCAAGCCCAGTGCGCGTTCGCAGCCGTGACCTAGTTGACGGTCGCCCACGTGGTGTACTTTCCAAGTTTGGAATCAGCCGTGTTCGCTTCCGTGACATGGCTCACAAGGGTGAGCTACCTGGTATCACCAAGTCCAGCTGGTAATTATTTTCTAACTAGACCCGCCCCAAGGCCCAGTTGCCTTTTGAGGGCGGGTTTAGTGTTTCTGCCCTGTTGGTTTGGAGCTTTCGCAGGGCGGGGAAGACATCTCTTTTCAGGGGTTGAGTTGTCCTGGAGCATGATTCGAATGGCCAATTCCCCGAGATTTCGCGGAAAAGTCGCTAGTTGCCGGCATGCAACACGCCGAGACATAAGCAATGACAAGGGATTTAGGGCATTAGGTTGAATTCGACAATCCTGTCCCACAACGTCCAGGAGGACATTATGAACAAGAGTGAGCTCGTAGCAGCAGTTGCAAAGCACACTGGTGAGTCCCAGGCAGCCGTAGGCCGCGTTATCGACGCAATGTTTGAGACCATTGGTGCATCCATCAAGAAGGGTAACAAGGTCACCATTCCTGGTTACCTAAGCGTTGACAAGGGCCGCCGTGCAGCACGCGCTGGTCGCAACCCTCAGACTGGTGCAACCATCCAGATCGCTGCCGCAAACACCGTAAAGGTATCTGCAGGTAGCAAGCTAAAGGCTGCAGTTAAGTAATTAGCAAAAACCTTCGAAAGCGGCGCTCGGGTTTACCCGGCGCCGCTTTCCTATTCTCAAGGTTTAGGGTTGTCAGGTGAGCGATAAATCATTCAGTATTGCCCGCAGATCTTTGCAAGTTCTTGCCGCAGCTTCCCTAACCGCGCTAGTCACGGTGTTGATTGCGGTTGTCCTAACCCAGAGCGCTCTGCCTGGTCAATTCACGGACCCAGGTGCCGTAGTTCGTTGGGGCACACCAATTGTGAAGCTGATCATGAATTTCAGCATGGCCATCACCATTGGCACTTTGGTCTTCTCCGCCTTCGCAGCTAATCCAGACCAGCAACGCAGGCTCCAGCCGCTAGCGTCATGGTCCGCAGCCATCTGGCTACTTTCCGCAGCAATCTACTTTGTAATGACCTATCTCTCGGCCGCCGGCATCACAATCAGCTATGGACCTGAGTTCTCCCAAGGCCTTTGGCTCTTTGCCAGCGAGATCGAGCTTGGCGTCCTTTTGGCCTGGAACCTAGGCTTCGCCTTTGTCGCAAGCCTGAGCACCATCATGTTTCCCTCCGGCCGGATGATCGCGGTCAACGCGGCCATTGCTATTGCTGGGCTTTACCCGCTTGCCGAATCAGGTCACGCCTCCAGCGACATTGGTCACGCGGTCGCGGTGAACTCGATGCTTATGCACTTAGTTGGCATCTCGGTTTGGGTGGGTGGCTTGGTTGCGCTGTATTCGATCTACTTCGACGATTCTCAAAAGCGCTTGGTACTGGTCAAGCGGTATTCAACGCTGGCGCTGTTCGCCTTTATCTTGGTCGCAGTCTCCGGTCTCACCGGAGGTTTCATCAGGCTCTACCAGCCCTCGGACCTGCTAACCAACTACGGACTGCTGCTGATGGCAAAGGCTGCCATCTTGGTTTTGCTTGGTCTCTTTGGTGTTTGGCACAGGCTTCGCTTGATTCGAAGCATCGAAACTGGATCCAAGAGCTTTATTCGAATCGTAGGTGTCGAGGTTGCGGTCATGGGCGTAGCACTTGGCCTTGCGACCGCGCTTGCCAGAACCGCTCCTCCAATAAACCCCAAGCAGTTCGAAGCGCTAACTCCCGCCCAGATTCTGACCGGCGACCTGCTGCCACCGGAATTAACCGAGTTGTCCTGGGTCACGGTGTGGGATTTCGACATTCTGTGGCTGACGGTTTCGCTTTTGGCCATCGCGCTTTATTTGAACGGGGTGCGAATCCTTCACAGCCGAGGCGATAAGTGGCCGGTGTCAAGAACCCTGTCGTGGGTGGCAGGTATGTTGGTGCTTCTTTATGTCACCAACGGAGCGCCAAATGCTTATCAGGAGTACCTGTTCTCGGTTCACATGGTCGGACACATGATCCTGAGCATGCTGATTCCGGTGTTATTGGTTCCAGGTGCCCCAGTCACTTTGCTTTCAAGGGCGCAAGCACCTAGAACCGACGGTTCTAAAGGCTTGCGGGAGTGGGCACTCTGGGCAGTTCACACACCTTACGCCTGGTTGATCTCCCACCCGGTATTCGCAGGGCTCAACTTCGCGCTTTCGCTGGTGATGTTCTACTACACGCCGCTATTTAGGTGGGCTACCGAGCAGCACCTGGGGCACCAGTGGATGATTGTGCACTTTTTGATTACCGGCTACTTGTTTGTGCAGTCGCTTATGGGGGTCGACCCACAGCCCCACAAGCCACCTTTCCCGGTGAAGCTGATGCTTTTGATTGGCACCATGGCCTTTCACGCCTTCTTTGGCTTAGGACTTATGAACGAGAAGAGTCTTTTGCTAGCCGACTGGTTTGGTTCGATGGGTCGAACCTGGGGCGATGATCCGCTAGCGGATCAAGCAATTGGTGGCGCATTTGCCTGGGGTGTGGGAGAGATTCCAACTTTGATAATTACCCTTGTGGTTGTCTACCAGTGGTCCCAGAGTGATGCTCGCGAACGTCGCAGGCTAGATCGAGCATCTGACCGCGGTGGCAACCAAGATGTTGAGGATTACAACAAGATGCTCGAAGAGCGAGCAAAGCGACAGGATAAACGCCGATGATTATTGAGCTATCCGGCGAACAGCAGTCGCTATTTGAATACATCGAGCAAACCGATGCCCACGTTTTTGTTACCGGCCGCGCCGGGACCGGTAAATCAACTCTGCTTTCTCACCTAACTGCCAATACTGAGAAGCGCTTCGCGGTTTGTGCGCCAACCGGTGTTGCGGCCCTCAACGTTGGTGGCGTGACCATCCACTCGCTTTTCACCTTCCCGTTTGGGGTCTTGGGTGAGGTTGACATCGGTAAGCACCTCAATCGCCGCACCAGGGACGTGCTAAAGGCTTTGGACATGTTGGTCATCGACGAGGTGTCCATGGTCTCGGCCGACATGATGGACGCGATCGACCGAGCCTTGCGAATCGCGCGTGGAAAGCGCAGTGTGCCATTTGGTGGCGCACAACTGGTGATGTTCGGTGATCCTTACCAATTGGCTCCAGTGCCCCCTCAGGACCCCAGTGAGCGGGCATACATGGCCGAGAACTACCAATCCGGTTGGTTCTTCGATGCCCACGTCTGGAGAAACTCTGATCTTGAGCGCTTCGAGCTCGGTGAGATCTTTAGGCAATCAGACGCTGAGTTCAAAGAGATTCTCAATGCGATTAGAGATGGCTCAGTCACTCAGGAGATGCTCAATCGCATAAACCAGGCCGGAAATAGGTTCCCGCCGCACCCCGATGTCATAAAGCTTGCCACCATCAACGCAACCGTTAACCAGGTAAACGCGCAACGCATGAGCCTGATCACCCTAGAACCAAAGAACTTCCGCGCCAGCTACACCGATGATGCGGCCAAGATCTTCGGCCGCACACTACCGGCAGAGACTGATCTGCAGCTCAAGGTCGGTGCTCAGGTGATGTTTATCAAAAACGATGACTCATCGATGATGAAGGCACCGACTGGCGGCACCATCAAGCGTTGGGTCAATGGCACCATTGGGCACGTTGTTGACCTACCAAAGTCAGGCATTGTGGTGGTGGATGTCGATGGTGAGCAGTTTGATGTTGGCCCTGCGACCTGGGAAAAGATTCGCTACGAGGTCGAGGAAGAGTTCGACGAAGCCTCTGGCAAGCTAAAAGAAACCCTGGTCCCGATTACCTTGGCTGAGTTTAAGCAAATTCCACTGCGTTTGGCTTGGGCGGTCACAATCCACAAGTCCCAAGGCCAAACCTACGACGAGGTGCAGATTGACATGGGTCGCGGTGCGTTTTCCCCTGGGCAAACCTACGTGGCACTATCGAGAGTTCGCGCGCTAGAAGGCCTGTATCTCACCAGAGCGATAACTATGGCCGATGTGATGGTCGATCAGGATGTAATTCGGTTTATGTCCGGGGGCCAGAGCGTAACCACCAGTTCAGAGCATCTGCCACCCTTCTAGGCCAGTGAGATTTCTTTTGTGTAACTTTTGATCGAATCTGCCCAAGTTAGTTAGTTAGTTGTATTTACTAACTATATGTTGACGCAAAACAGCACGAACTCCGCTTCGAAAGAACTTGCCGAGTTCTTCAGGTCTGCGCCAAGTCGCGTCGAAGTGTTTCGAACGATTTATCACTTCGGAGAACTCTCGAGAGCTGAAATCGCTCGTTTGACCGGCCTGACCAAGGTCACTGTCTCCGATGTGGTAGCTCAATTGAATGCCCTCGGTCTAATTCGAGAGTCCGAACCCCAGAGGTCCAGCGCGCCTGGAAAGCCACCGATTCTTGTTCAGCTAAATCGAGACTCAATAAGGGCAATTGCTGTCGATATATCTTCCAGCAAGTTGATTCGAACGGCATCGATTGACCTTTACGGCAGAGTGCTTAGCTCAAGCACAGTTCCGTTAGCTCCAATGCACCCAGAGGCCCTAGTCAAAGACATAATCGCCGCTATCGAGCTTGAAATAGAGGCGCATGACGTAACAGTCCTGGGAATTGGACTAGGGGCCGCTGGAGTCGTTGACAATCTTGGGCAAGTGGTTGATGGAGCTGCCCTTGGACTTCACGACTTTCCTCTGCAAGCGCGGCTAACTGAACGTTTTGGGGTTGAAGTGCGGGTTGGAAACGATGCGAATGTAGCGACAAAAGCAGATGCGCTATTTGGCGGCGGCCATAGCAGTCACCTGTTGGTTCGCATTTCACAGGGTGTAGGTGCAGGCTTGATTCTTGATAGCAACCCCTACCTTGGATCGAATTTTGCGGCCGGGGAACTAGGCCATGTTGTGGTCCAACCTGGCGGTCACCTTTGTGGCTGCGGCAAACTCGGTTGCCTTGAGGCGGAAGTGTCCTCGCTGCTTAGCCAAAACCCCCAAGATAGCGAAAGGGTCGGATCCCTGTTGGGAAAGGTTCTCGCGCCAATCGCCAGTGTTCTAAATCTTTCCGAAATTGTAATTTCGACCTATCCAGAGGTGGAACATGAGGGGCTACTGACAGCGCTTTTTGGAGAGATTGAATCTGTGACCTTACCTGAGATTAGCCAGCACCTAACGGTGCGATTCTCGAGACTTGGCAATGACATAGTGCTGCTAGGAGCAGCAGCGCTTGCATTGTCAGCAGTGTTGGGGGTTTCCTAATGTGGATACCTCAACTGCACAATGAGGTGCAAGGTATGCACCTGCCATACGAAAGGAAACAAGCATGAAGAAAGGTTTGCTCGCTGCACTCGCAGCCTCAACCTTGGTGCTAACAGGATGTGCGGCTGCGGAGACCACTCCAGATGCTTCATCTTCTAGCACTGAAGTGGTTACAGGAGATATCCGAGTTTGGGTAAATGGTGGAGACACTCCTCAGGCCGCACGCGACTACCTCAAAGAGACCTTTGAGGCTCAGAATCCTGGCTCGACTTTGACAATCGAAGAGCAGGAGTGGGGCGGTTTGGTCGAAAAGCTAACAACTGCAATGTCTGGCAATGACAGCCCCGATGTTGTCGAGATCGGTAACACTTGGGCACCAGGATTTACCTCTGCCCTTGCATTTACTGACCTAACGGGCAGCTTCGAGGAGCTTGGAGGCGCTGACCTGCTTCCTGGCTTTGTTGAAGTTGGTAGCTATGACGGAAAGTTCTACGCAGCGCCTTACTACTCCGGCGCTCGCTTGGTGTTCTACAGCAAGTCTGACTACGAAGCCGCAGGCCTCAGCGTTCCAACAACTCTTGAGGAGTACGTCTCGAACGCAGAGGCGCTAAAAGCTGCAACTGGAAACTCAGGCGTCTACTTCCCGGGTAAGGACTGGTACAACTCCCTTCCATACATCTGGGAAAACGGCGGCGAAGTGGCAGTCAACTCTGGTGGAACCTGGGACAGCCAATTGTCATCAGAAGCTTCTCTGAAGGGTCTAGCTCTCGTAAAGCGAGCAATGGACACTTCTTTGGCAGCTAAGGATGGCGACGAGGCCGAGTCTTGGGTTGCTTACTGCACAGGAAAGCACAGCATGTTGTCTGCCCCAAGCTGGGCTAGCGGACTGCTTGTTCCTCGTGACGATGCTCCTTGCGAGCGATCCGCTGAAGATCTAGGCACCTTCGCACTTCCTGGCATGTCAGGTGGCGCAGCGCAGATCTTTGCCGGCGGTTCAAACATTGCAATTCCTAAGAATTCAGCGAATCAGGAACTTGCTATGGCCGCATTGAAGATCATGCTCAGCCCTGAGTACCAGACAATCCTGGGAAATGCCGGACTAGTGCCAGCACTAACATCGCTTGGCTCAACCTTGGGTGACGGCGAAATTCCAAAGGCCGTTGCAGCAGCAGCCGCCAATGCGAAGCTAACCCCAGCTTCTCCAAACTGGGCTGACGTAGAGGCTGCGGGAATCCTGCAGGACCTTTTCGTCAAGATTGCTCAAGGCAGTGACATCACGGCTGCGGCTACCGCAGCAGATGAAGCTATCGAAGCAATTCTCAACAAGTAGCTGAAACAGAACCGGCAGGGGCTTGCCCCTGCCGGTTCTCCACCAGATCGGATCACTTTTCATGAAGTGGAAAGCAATTACACCCTGGGCCATGCTGGCCCCGGCCCTGGTAATACTTTCTGTGATAATCGGTTGGCCGCTTCTAAATTTAATAATCATGTCGACCCAGGAATATGGCCGGGCACAGGTTTTCGGTGCCGAGGCGCCATTTATAGGTGTTGAAAACTTTCAGTACGTGCTGTCAGACGATAAGTTCTGGGCAGTATTCAATCGCAGCATTGTTTTTGCAGCTGTGAACGTCATCTTGACTATGTCTCTGGGCACAATAGTTGCTCTCGTGATGTTCCAAATGCCTAAAGTCTTGAGATTGTTTGTGCAGGGCGGCCTCTTAGTTGCGTGGGCTATGCCGCAGCTGACCGCGGTAATAGTCTGGGGCTGGATGTTCAACACTCAATATGGCGTCGTCAATTACGCTCTTTCGGAGTTCGCAGGATTGGATTATTTGGGACATTCTTGGTTTGCCCAGCCGCTCTCATTCTTTGCGGTTGCGACCCTGATAATCACTTGGCAATCTGTACCATTTGTCGCATTTACAATTTATGCCGGACTGACCCAGATTCCTGGCGAGGTTAGAGAGGCGGCCATGCTCGATGGCGCTAACGGTGTTCAGAGATTTCAAAACCTCATCATTCCCTATCTCCGTCCCATTTTTGCGATTGTCATAACCCTCCAGGTGATATGGGACCTACGTGTCTTTACGCAGATTTATGCCCTTCAGGGCCTTGGCGGACTCAGGGAAGAGACATCAACCCTCGGCGTCTACATCTTCAATATTTCTTTGGGCGGTGGTGATTATGGAACTGGTGGAGCCATCTCCATCATCATGGTTGTCTTAATGTCGGCCCTCTCCTTTTATTACGTTCGTCGAACCATAAGTGAGGCGAACTAGTGACTATCAAGAAGATTCTCAAGAGTTTAGCGATCTACCTGTTCGCCTTTGCTGTAATCATCGCTTCGGTATTTCCGGTCTATTGGATGATAAACACGGCGTTAACGCCGAACGGCTTAACCCGACGCGAAACACCTAGCTTTTTTCCGTCCAGCTTTACTTTAGAAAATTTCGAGACAATCCTGTTTGATCAGCAGCAGGCTGCTTTTATGCCGGCCTTGATCAACTCTCTTTCAGTGACGATTCTCACGGTCATATTTGCCTTAGCTTTTGCCTTTCTCTCCGCAATCGCTCTATCGAGATTTCAGTTCTTAGGCAGACGAACCTTCCTGGTTCTGATACTTGTGGTGCAGATGATCCCTGGAGAGGCAATGATCATCTCAACATTCAGGCTGATAAATGATGCAAATCTGCTCAACTCGATTGCTGGACTGACAATCGTTTATGTTGCGACGGTTTTGCCTTTCACTATCTGGATGCTGAGAGGCTTCGTGAATGGAGTGCCGCAGGAGCTCGAGGAATCTGCAATGGTTGATGGCTGCACAAGGCAGCAGGCATTCCGGCTCATAACGCTTCCGCTTCTCGCCCCAGGTCTGGTTGCGACAGGGGTTTTTGGTTTTATCCAGGCCTGGAACGAGTTTTTACTTGCCCTAGTAATCAACGGTCGACCAGAGATGATGACTCTGCCAGTTTGGCTGAGGACTTATCAGCAGGTAAGCAACGAGACCGACTGGGCTGCAATCATGGCCGGTTCCTCTCTCATGACTCTTCCTGTTTTGATTTTCTTCATGATCGTGCAGGGGAGAATGACCTCTGGGCTGGTCGCAGGGGCGGTGAAGGGGTGACCCTAAGGCGATTTAATCTGCTTTCCCGCGTGATGATTGGGTTTGAGGGGACAGAAGTTCCTGATTACCTGAGCGGGCTTGCAGATCGAGGGCTTCGATCCGTTGCTCTCTATGGAGAAAACATTGAGAGCCCTGAGCAGCTGAAGCGGTTGGTTAGAAATCTTCGAGACGTCCTAGGACCGGACGCCATTATCGCCATCGACGAAGAGGGCGGCGTTGTCACAAGAGTGGACTATCGGACGGGAAGCCGCTTTGCAGGGAATGGATTTCTCGGTAGGGCCAATGATCTCCAGTTGACAGAGCGCGACGGCGAATTAATTGGTCTGCTGCTTGGCAGTCTTGGGGTCAATCTGAACCTAGCACCCGTTGCAGACGTAAACTCCGAGCCGTTTAATCCGGTTATCGGCATGAGGAGCTTCGGCTCTAATTCAGCTGAGGTCTCTGGTCATGTGGCAAGTTTTGTGGTCGGCCATGAGAGGGCTGGCGTCGGAAGCACCCTAAAACACTTCCCGGGCCATGGAAACGTGACCATAGACTCGCATGCCTCCCTGCCCAAAGCCCCTGGCGGGCTAGGGGAGCTTCGACGAACACAGTTTGAGCCATTCAAGAAGGGGATCGAAGCGGGCACTTCTGCCGTCATGCTGGCGCATCTGGATGTTGGAATTGGCGAACCGACTTCCTTGAGTTCTGAAATTGTCCAAATCTTGAGGGAGGAACTCCATTTCGAGGGCTTGATAGTTACCGATGCTCTGGACATGGGTGCCTTGGGGCCAAGGGCTCTGATTTCCGAAAACGCCCTCAGAGCCCTACTCGCGGGAGTCGATATAGTTTGCATGGGTCCTCGAACTCAGGTTGAGGAACTGGACCAGATTGAAGAACTATGGGCCTCCGTTGACGAGGAGGCAGCACATCGCAACTCTTCCGAGGCCTCTCAAAGACTCGAGGTTTTTGTAGATAGACACATCCAACACCACAGCAAGTCAATAGAGACTGTGGAGTACCCGGATTCTTTGCCCGAGATATTCTTCGAGGACAAGGCTCAGGTGATTCGGATGTCTGGATCTGCCAACCCCGCAATTGGGGAAGTCCCCTGGTACCCAATGGTCGACGTTGACTGCGAATTCAGTGAGATCCAGGATGTTTCGGCACTAGTTGAAAACTTTGACGGCCTCTCGGTGGTGCTGACTCAGACTATTGGGGACCTGAAGGTTTTAGAACAAAATCTAAGTCCTGAGTTGTACGAGCGAACTTTGGTCATAAGTTCGGAACTACCTCCGCCAAACTTTTTACTACGAAGCATCTGCACCTTTGGCTCAGGATTGCCTCAATCAAGACTTCTAGCTAAACAATTGCGCCAAAAAAGGAATCAAAGTTGAATACTCAAGAAATTTATGTCGGTGTCGATCTGGGCGGAACGAAAATCCACAGCGTCGTTCTTGATGCAGAGATGAAAACACTTGCCGAAGATGAGCGAAAGAGTGGTTTTGGGGCGAATGAGGTAACGCAAAATCTACTCGAATCTATCGAGAGCGTTTTAGACGCCGTGTCGAAAAGCGGTTACGTGTTGCGTCACATTGGCATTGGCACACCTGGAACAGTTGACACAGTGGCAAAAATTGTCCGCAACTCTCTAAATCTCGGCATAGTTGAGCTGGATCTCGGAGAGGCGATTCGATCTCGATTTGATTGCACTTTCAATCTAGAAAATGACGTGAACGCCACCGCCTTGGGTCTGTCAAAACTCAATCGGGACTTGTCCTCGTTGGCATATCTCAATTTTGGAACTGGATTAGCAGCAGGGTATGTAATCAATGGCAAGGTTTGGGCCGGAGCCTCGGGCCTCGCTGGCGAGATAGGCCATATCCCAATTGGATCGGACTCAGATGAATGTCAGTGTGGTCAGGTTGGCTGCTTGGAGCTTTTAACAACCTGGACCGGGTTGGGGAGGAGATTTCCAAACGTAAAAGATTTCTCCTCGGCAGTGGCACTGGCCGGAGAATCCCAAGACGCCGCTGATGCATTTGAGACCTTCAAAAGCAATGCGGTTCGATCTCTAATGACAGTCTTTCTGACCATTGATCCTGAGTTGATATTTCTCGGTGGTGGGATGTTGCTGAACAATGAATCGGTTTTTGAGCACGTTATGGCCGACTTTGAGAAGCTCGTAGCTTCTTCGCCCCTCTTCTCAGGGAAGCACCTTGAAAAGCGAGTAGTAATGATGCCCCTTGACGCTCCAGTAGCTTGCATCGGGGCGCTCGGGGGAATCTAGTGAAAGTACAAGTCTTCAGCCAAGCGGAAAACCTAATTCAGGCTGCGGTTGATTTTGTAATTGAGAATGTGCCTTTTGGTGGGGTCATGGGGTTCGCAACCGGTAGCACCCCGATTGATGTGTATCGGGGACTAGCTGATGCTGGTTGGAATGCTCGGCTCTCCTGCGCTTTTGCTCTCGACGAGTACTTAGGAGTTTGTGAGGATAATCCAGCATCTTTCGCCTACTACATTCGAAAACACATTGAGATTCCACTTGGACTGAAGCCCGGAATGGTCCGGGTGCCGAACGGATGCGCCAAAGATCCCGAGCTGGAGTGCGACCTATTTGAGCAGGAAATCCGGTCAAAGCCTATGGACTTGCAAATTTTGGGTGTTGGTAGAAACGGACACATCGCTTTTAATGAACCGGGTTCCGCCCCTGATTCCTTGACGCGAATTGTTGAACTATCTTTGGAGACTCGGCAAGACAACGGGGCCGATTTCAACGGATTGGCACCTAGAAAGGCCCTGACTCAAGGGGTGGGAACTATTTTGGGGGCCAAGAAGCTCCTTTTGATAGCTAGGGGAGCATCTAAGGCCTACTCAATAAAAAGTTTGTTGGAGGGTGAAATTATCCCTACTTCGCCAGTTACCTATCTTCGAGACCATCCAAACTTGACGGTTTTTGTCGACGAGGCTGCTATGGCTTTAGTAGAAAACCCCTTTGATACACGCTCTGGGCAATGAAATCTGAATCCCACACCACGAAATCAGCCTCTCCGCCCAAAACGAAATCGTAATTAGAGACCCCATAGGCTTTGGCGGGATTTACGCTCGCCGCCCTAAGTGCAAGGTGAGGCGCAAAACCCCAAGTTATAAGGTTTCTGATTGCCAGATCCAGGCTGAGTGTCGAGCCAGCCAGAGCCCCATCGTCTAATTTCCGAGCAACCCCGTGCTCTACAGCTATTTCAACGCCCCCCAAAGAATATCTTCCGTCACTTGCCCCGGCTGCAGCCATGCTGTCTGTGACCAAAATTAGTTTTTCCCCAGCTGCAGCCGCTATGGCTTTTGCAACGACAGGCGAGAGGTGCTCCCCGTCTGCAATTATCTCAACGAAGGCTCCGGATTCTAGGGCAGCCCCAAGCGGACCGGGCTCTCTCGACTTAAGCTGCGGCATAGCGTTCAATGCGTGAGTGAGAACTGTCGCCCCGCTATCAAATGCCCTGAGAGATTCCTTGTAGTTCGCTTCAGTGTGGCCAATAGCCACAACACAGACTTTCGAAAGTTCAGATATTTGTTTGCTACTGAATTTTGCAGGATCTATGGTGATTGAGGCCAGGCTGGAATACGAAGTAATCTTCTTGAGCTCTTTCTCGTCAGGGTCTCTGATGTGGCTGGGATTATGCGCGCCACGCCTGCTGTGTGAAATGAAAGGACCCTCAAGGTGAATCCCGATAACACCAAGACCAGCTTCTAGTTGGCTTGCGGATTCTAAACAAGCAAGCTCATCTTCAATTGATGATGAAACCAGGGACAGTATCGATCGAGTAACCCCACGCTTAGAGGCAGCCATTGAAATGGCCTCTAAGTCTTCCATGCGGGCAGAAACCGCTACACCGGAGTTCCCATGGGTGTGGGTATCAATCAAACCCATCGAAATTATCGGCAAATTCGGTGAATCGGCAATCTCTTCAAGGCCAATAATCTTGCTGTCAAAGGAAATCTCTACTGGCTGGAAACCACCTGGTAAAGGGATTCGACCCCTTAACGACTCAATTTTCACATTCCAAAGCTATCAGTCTCTTGGAGGAGCCTTCAACCACCAGTTCAGAGCATCTGCCACCCTTCTAGCCCAGTAACTCTCGTGGTGACCGGTGTTTGGGTAGATGCTTGTAACTAGCTGATCTCCTGGGACATAGCCCTTTTCAATTAGCTTCTGCTCTGCAAGTTTGTGAAATGGCGGGTAGTACTGATCTACCTCAATGGTCCCGCTGTCGGTCCAGACCCTGTGTTTTCCGGGTTCAGGTAGCTGCGCCACCAAGCCGTTGACCATTCGATCCTCGCCAAATACCCAGTGGGTTGAGAAGCAGATTGCGGTTCCAAATACATCTGGTCTTTGCCCAACTGCATACATCGAAATCAATCCACCCATGCTCGCACCCATTACAGCGGTGCGGTCAATGGAGTGTTCAACCGAGTAGCGCTCGAGCACAAACGGCACAATCGCATCGGCCAACAGCGAGACATAAGCGTCACCAAAGGGCTCGGTCCCGGTTGCTCGGTAAGACTCGGGCATATGCCGCCAGAAGAACTCCAGGTCGTCACGCACAATCTTCTCTGGGGATAGCTCTCTAATTCTCGTGTCATCGCTTTGCCCCCAGACCGCAACCACAATCGGGGCTGGGCTTCTAACTTCATCGCGAAGCGCAGGAATTACCTCCCAGGTCTTACCGGTGAAGGAATCCTGCTCATCGAAAATGTTGCGACCGTCGTGCATTACCAAGATTGGCGTCTTTGGGTTTAGGTCTTTTGGCACCCAGACATCGACTTTGTGACCATCAAAATCAAAACGCTCGAGGGTTCCGCCTGCTAAGCGCTGCTCGATTAGCTTTCGATCGCGCATCGCTAAAAAAAGCGGAAAGGTAAAGGCCATCGCGGTGACACCGCTCAGCGCAATGTAAAGCCAGACTCGCTTCATGCCTAAGCGCTGACCTTCGTAGATCATGAAGATCGCCACCGCCACGGCAACAATCAAAAGATCCGTTGACAGCACCATGTCCACCGAAGTGCCAAACCAGGCCTTGAG
>NZ_CBCHRQ010000021.1:0-18236 GCF_965064355.1 Aquiluna sp. | reverse complement strand
ACCCACTGGCCAATCGCCAAGATCTCTTCTTTGGTGTAAACCGCACCGGTTGGGTTAGAAGGTGAGCAAAGCAAAAGTGCCTTGGTCTTAGGGGTGTAAGCAGCTTCAAGCTGAGCAACTGTGACCTTGTAGTCCTGGTCACTGCCAGCGAAAACATCGACCTGCTTACCGCCGGCAAGCTTGATTGCCTCTGGGTAGGTAGTCCAATAAGGGGCTGGAACTAAGACCTCATCCTGCGGGTCCAAGATCACTGCAAATGCCTGGTAAACCGCTTGCTTGCCACCATTGGTAACAATCACCTGAGCTGCGGTGACATTGGTACCGGAGTCACGCTTGGTCTTCTCGACGATCGCCTCGCGAAGTTCTGGAAGACCAGCTGCCGGGGTGTAGCGGTGGTTCTTCGGGTCTCGAACTGCCAAAACAGCGGCCTCGACGATGTGCTGCGGGGTCGCAAAATCCGGCTCTCCAGCGGCATAGGAAATAACATCCTTGCCCTCGGCTTTGAGTGCTTTTGCCTTGGCATCAACTTTGAGTGTTGCACTCTCAGCGATGGCAGCGATTCTTTGCGAAATACGGTTTGCGGACATGGCTAAAAGGATACTTAGGTTTCAGGGCATTCGGGCCAGAATCCCCGTTGCATATCCCTGTCTTTACCCCTAAACTCTTTCAAGTTGACATCTGCCCAAACTAATCTGGCGAAAAATCAAACTAATAGATTCAATCTAGAAGTCTGCCTTTCTCAGGTGACACTTGAAACCAAGCCTCGTGTCTGTTCAGGTTGATGTAGATGGCAACGATAGGGCGGTAGTTCAATTGGTAGAGCAGCGGTCTCCAAAACCGCAAGTTGCAGGTTCAAATCCTGTCCGCCCTGCGCTAACAAAGAAGGATGACAAATGTCAGAAGAGACACAGAACGCCTCTGAAGACTTAGTTGAAGCTGCGAAAGCGGAAAAAGCTAAGACCAAGAACCCGCTTCAGCGCGGAACGCTGTTTTTCCGTCAGGTAGCTGCTGAGCTTGGGAAGGTCACCAGACCAACCCGCAAAGAGCTGATCAACTACACCGGCGTTGTGCTCGGATTCGTTGCAGTCGTGATGGCAATCATCAGCGGCTTGGACTGGGTCTTCTACAACGTTGTCACCTTCGTATTTGCAGGATAAAGAGGAATTTGTGTCAGACCTAAACTTCAGCGACACCGAGGAAACTGAGCCAATGGCTCAGTCCGAGGACGCAGTGAACGAGAACACCGACCTGGACGAGGCCGACCTAGACCTCTCAGAGGTTGAGGCAGAGCACGAGCTCGACGGTTTCCAAATCGAAGAGGTACCTTCCGAGGCAGAGGTTGTTGCAGCCGATGCAGCAGCGGTCGAGGAAGACCCTTACCGCAAGTTCCGTCAGGAACTTCGCGAGCAGGATGGTAAGTGGTTTGTTATCCACTCCTACGCAGGTTACGAGCGTCGCGTGAAGCAGAACATTGAGGTTCGTCGTGCAGCTCTAGCCGGTGGTGACCAGGTCTTCCAGATCGAGGTCCCAATGGAAGAGACCATCGAGATCAAGAACGGTCAGCGCAAGCTAGTTTCCAAGGTTCGTATCCCTGGTTACGTGCTAGTCCGTATGGAAATGACCGAGGACACCTGGTCGCTAGTGCGCCACACTCCTGCGGTTACCGGTTTTGTTGGCAACAGCCAGCACCCAACCCCACTTCGTCCAAACGAAGCTTTTGAGATGCTAAAGCCGCTATTCACCCCTGAGGAAACCGAAGAGGTCAAGAGTGCCAAGGCTGCAATCTCGTCTGGTGGCAAGGCCAAGGGCAAGTCGATCCCAGTAAAGATCGACTTCTCGGTTGGCGAATCCATCATGATCAAGGACGGCTCATTCGCTGGCCTTCCAGGCACAATTTCGGAGATCAACCCAGCCTCTGGCAAGATCACCGTTCTAGTTTCGCTATTCGAGCGTGAGACTCCAGTGGAGCTGTCTTTTGACCAAGTCGGACCACTGAACTAATAAGAGAGAAAAGAAAAAAACATGGCACCCAAGAAGAAAGTCACCGGTCTGATCAAGCTTCAGATCCAGGCTGGCGCTGCTAACCCAGCTCCACCTATCGGACCTGCTCTAGGTCAGCACGGTGTAAACATTATGGAGTTCTGCACCCAGTACAACGCAGCGACCGCTGACCAGCGTGGCAACGTAGTACCGGTTGAGATCACCGTTTACGAAGACCGTTCATTCACCTTCATTCTGAAGACCCCTCCTGCCGCTGAGCTAATCAAGAAGGCAGCTGGAGTTCAGAAGGGAAGCGCAACCCCTCACACCGTGAAGGTTGCAAAGCTATCCCGTGACCAGGTGTTGAAGATTGCGGAGGCGAAGATGAGCGACCTAAACGCTAACGACGTCGAAGCAGCAGCAAAGATCATCGCTGGAACTGCCCGCTCAATGGGCATCACCACCGAGCTATAAACCCAATAACCAAACATAAATAGTCGTGGGAGGGGTTAGCGCCCCTTAGAACCACGGACTGTGACCGAAAGGAAAAGCAGAATGGCAAAGCGCTCAAAGGCCTATAACGAGGCCGCAGCAAAGATCCAAGAAGGCAAGCTCTACAACGCAGAAGAAGCTGCCGCCCTTGCGATCGAAACCGCAGGTAAGAAGACCAACTCAACCATCGAGGTTGCACTCAAGCTTGGAGTGGACCCTCGTAAGGCTGACCAGATGATCCGTGGCACGGTATCTCTCCCTCACGGAACTGGAAAAGTAGCCCGAGTAATCGTGTTTGCAAATGGTGCCGCAGCAGACGCAGCTCGTGAGGCTGGAGCCGACGAGGTCGGTGGCGATGAGCTAATCGCCAAGGTTGAGGCAGGCTGGGTCGACTTCGACTACGCAGTTTCCACTCCTGACCTAATGGGCAAGGTTGGTCGTCTAGGTAAGGTTCTAGGTCCTCGTAACCTAATGCCAAACCCAAAGACCGGAACCGTAACCATGGACACCGCTAAGGCTGTTACTGACATCAAGGGCGGAAAGATTGACTTCCGCATTGACAAGCAGTCCAACCTTCACTTCATCATTGGTAAGGCAAGCTTCACCAAGGTTCAGCTAACTGAGAACCTAAACGCCGCAATGGATGAGGTTGTTCGTCTAAAGCCTTCTACCTCAAAGGGTAAGTACCTTCTAAAGGGTGCCGTAGCGACCACTTTCGGTCCTGGCATTCCTTTGGATACTGCAACCTTTATGTAAGGTTTCTAAGCCACTTATAAAGCGCCAGTGTGCTTGCGCAATCGTCTCGGTTGTATGCAATCACCTGGCGCTTTAGCTTTTCCGCGGAGGCGGGATCCTGAGCCAAGGTGGTTAGGTACTGGTCGTAGAACTCCATTGAGCCCATTGCTTCCTTGACGTCCGATGAGCGATCGAACTGGTAGAAGTTCTCAAGGTTTTTAATGCTGTAACGCTCCTCGGAGATCACCAGTGTTTTCTCCACCACGCGGTAGAGGTCAACAAAGACACCGTTTTCAATTAGCTGCATCACCTCATACTCAAACTTGCCGGTCCTGGCAGCGAGCTTTTTGAGCGCCGTCTTCTCGTATTGCGCATAGTGGTAAATCCGACTCTCCGGGTAGCGCTTGCGATTGAGCAGAACGGTTTGCATAAATGCTTCATATGCTTGCTCTTCGCCCTGGCGATCATCGGCCCAGTGGTGGAAGAATTCCCCCTTGGCATCCACCCAGCCCCACAGGTATTCCAATCCTCCAGGCTCACCAAAGAACGTAAAGCCCTCGAGATCGAAAAACAGATCGCCAGGATTTGGCTGTGGAAGTTCTGCCAGAAGCTCAGGGTCGGTGACAATCTGGGAGCGCTCCCCGGTATCAAGGAATTCCTGCTGCAATCTTGCCTGCAGTGCCAGCTTCCTAATTACCTCGGCAGGATGCTTATCTGTTCCAGAATCTAGTTCTGCTAGCTGGCGAATGGTGAGAACCCCCAGCTGACGAAGTGCCTCTATTTGAGCCTTAGTGATTCCCGCAACCAGTTGCAGGTGGTTGGTTTCGAACCTCATGTGTCTACATAGAGCTGGGTATTCGCACATATCGCAGTAGGTCGATGCCTCACAAACCAAGGGACCTAGGTCCGCAAGGGTCTTTGGATCCTGCTGGATTAGCGCCAAAACACTGTCTTGATACGCGGCACGCTTTGCAATCATCTGAGCGATGACCGCATCGGCGGCGAATCTCGCGAACTCTCTATTGCCCAATATTAGGCCGTGCTCCACCGGAGCCTCAAACCCCAACTCTCGAAGCACGTCCACGTAGAGTCCGACCTGAATCTGATAGTCGGGTTTTGCGGTGCTGGATAACTTGGCATCCCACGCTGCATAGCCGCCGGTCCATTCACCGCTCTGGGTAGCGGTTAGCCCAGCGTCTGAGAATTCGAAGCGGTAGTCACCGCGAATCAGAAAGTCTGGGCGTCCAGAGAATTGAAGCTCCCCAGAACCACCTTTGAGAACGCCCTGGTAGATAACCGGCACGCCCTGCCGCATAAGCTCAATTGTTGCCTCAAGGGTTTGCGGCTTGGGGGCTTGAACCAGTTCACCAAGGTTCTGCAAAAGCTCTTGCTCCAGGGCGGTCTCAAATTTCATGCCGTAACGAATGGCTAGGCTGTCGGGCTTTACGTAGAACTGCTCGATCAACTCGCGAAGACCCTTGACCTCTAACTCTCGTGCCACCGAAACTCGAGTGCAGTGTGAGCACTGCGATCTCATTAGGTCTCGAGAGTCAAAACTTAGTCCGGATGTGGTTTTACGCATGGCTAAAGTGTGCCCCAGGGTTGTGACATTATTCGGTTGATATGTGCGGATACCCGTGCTCAGATTATGCTTGCTAACGTTCACAAGGGGAGCCAAATGCCAAAGACAGACCCAAAGGCCTACCGCCACGTTCTAGTGGTTGAAAACGAACCGCTGATGCGAGACCTTTTGGCACGAGCTGTCGAATCAGCAGGTTTTGTAGTCACTACAGCCGCCAACGCGGCAGACGCCAAGCGAGCAATGAAGTCCATTGACCCTGATGCCATAGTTGTGGATATTGAACTCGGTCCTGGCCCAAATGGTTTTGAACTTGTTGAGTCGCTAAATCCATCGACTCCAGCAGTTGGAATTGTTTACCTAACCAATCTTCCAGATCCGCGCTTTGGCAAAAAAGACGTATCAATGGTGAAGTCCAACCAGGCCTACCTGCGCAAAGGGGCAATCCAGAATGGCCAAGAGCTAGTCGATGCCATCGAGGCCGTGCTGACGGATGCGATCACCAAGGAATACCGTCACGATCTAGCAAGCAACCGTCCCTTCTCAGCACTTTCTCGCCGCCAAGTTGAGACTCTGCAGTTACTGAGCGAGGGCAAAACCAACGCCCAGATCGCGGAGCTTCGTGGCACCACCATTAGGGCCGTTGAGGGCATGCTCACTCGAATCTTTGAACTTATGTCCATCGATCCAAAAGACGGAAACCCAAGGGTTGAGGCGGCCAGCAAGTACCACCAGCTCAAAGAGCAGGCCTAGTTCTTGCCGCAGCGCACTGTTTCCCCATGGAATGCTCTCGGTGGCAAGCATGCCCTGAACTGGCGTTCTCACCTCTTCTTTGCATTACCTGCGATTGTCACCGGACTAATCAATGACTATGGTCGCTTAGGCGGCGATCCAGTTAGCTGGCTCGTTGTAGTTGTAGCTGGTTTTGCCGCGACTGTCTTGAGCATCGAACTTTTGGGTCAGGCTCACACCAGAATTTTCGGTAAGGCAAAAGCACCTTCCAACCTTGTAATTTTGCTACTGGCCGGCCTTGTGCGAGGCATTACTGTCTTCAATGTCGGGTCGCTGCTGGAAGTAATACCGGCTAGCGATATTTGGTTCCGACTGTTCGCAGCTCCGATTTATGTGACCGCGGTTTACATGGTTTTCAATACCTTGGTTGCCTCCTACCTTGCGCAAAGAGAGATCGACCAGGAACTTCGTCGTGAGCAGTACTCCCTGACTCAATCCAGACTCGAGTTTGCCCAGGAAATTGACCGGCTGCGGCTAGCTCAAAGGGCTCGCATTAGCGAGATGGTCACCCCTTCGCTTTGGGAAATCTCTAAGCACCTAAGCGATGCCAGACTCTCTAAGGATGCATCCGCAATCGTGAGGGCTTTGCGAGGTCTCAACGAAGACGTGGTTAGGCCGCTGAGCCACGAACTCGCGATGCGCTTTGATCCTCCAACTTTGACCGCTGCCGCACCGTTTTTTACAAAGCTGGGCCGCCTAACGCTTCCAAAGCGCACTATCCTAGGCAACTCATTGCCGGTTGGTTGGACAGCACTGACCGCTTTTGTCCTTGGGTTCTCGATGCTCTCGGCATCGAGCAATCCGCTGCAAGGCTTGATTACTGCCCTGGTGCTAACCAGCTGGTTTGGATTGATCACCTACGCGGTGAAGGCACTAACGGTGAACCTTGATCACCCAACCCTGTTTGGCTTTCTAGTTTCCATACCGGCCGGTGCCTTGATCGGTCTTACTGCTTATCCCTTTACCTTCTGGGACACCCTTACTCTCCCAGCCGCTTTCATGGTGCAGTCACCGGTGTTCTTCTCGATCGCATATCCGAGTATCTATTTGATGGCGGTAGCTCAAAATCAGTCCGAGATATCTCAGGCTCAATTGCGCGCAATTGTCGAGGAGCTCAGACTTCTAAACTCTCAGCTGCGCCAGCAGGTATGGCTTGACCAAAAGATGCTGGCTACAGAACTACACGGCAGCGTGCAGGCCACTTTGCATGCCACCGCCCTGCAGCTATCCAAGATAGATCAACCATCCATCTCAGATCTTGAAAAGGTTAGGGATGCGGTTGATAAGGCAATCTCACGACTTGGCCAAACTGAATACCTTGAGGGCGAGAGCTTTAGCCAAATCATTCAAGACATTGCCGAGGTTTGGGAAGATACCTGCGATATCGAGTACGCAATTCAACCGGATGCCCAAGCCGTTTTGGATCAGCAGCAAAGCTTGGCTAGAAGCACCATCGAGGTCTTGCGAGAGGCAATAACCAACGCAATCAAGCACGGCAAGGCAAAGAACATCAAGGTCAGCATTACTCAAGACGGCCAGCTGGTGGATCTAATTGTTGATAACGATGGCTCTGAGATTGTTACTGGCCAGCGGGGTCTTGGATCCAGCGTTATTGCAGAACTTACCCACAGCCACAGGCTCTACAAAACTAGAGACGGCGTAAGGTTCACCGCAACTATCGCGCTTGGTCTGCAACTCGAGCAGTAGTCTCCGCAAGGGTCGGCGGCTCACAGCCTTTTCGCTCGCAAACAATTCCCGCTGCGACAGCTGCAATCTCAGCGGCTCTTTGCAGCTGTCCAGCATCAAGTTTTGCAAGCCTAGAAATCGGTTCATCACCCAGGGCGTCAACTAGATCGAGCTCAGCCAAAAGGTTCGCCATAAAGGTGTCTCCGGCACCAACGGTGTCGACCAGGTTGATACTTGGGGCTTTCGCGTGAAGCTTGTTGCCATTCAAATAGAGCGTTGCGCCATCGCCACCGCGGGTAATCACAACTAACCTGCCACCTTTGCTCCACTCCAGCGCGATCTCATCAAGCGCTGCACCAACGGCTAGGTCATATAGCCATTCGATATCGGCATCCGATGCCTTGATGATGTGGCTGTGAGCATTGATTCTCTTTACTCGCGCAAGTTCACTCTCACGCTCAAACCCAAGGGCGGAGCGAATATTTAGATCGTGACTCAAGGTCATTTGGTCTGTTGCGAAAAGCTCACTTAGCCATTTCTCCAGCACCAAACCACCAGGAGCGATTGCCATCGCCAGGCAACCAAACTGCACGGCTCTGGTGTCAAGTGAGGCAAGCTCAACGGCATTTGGAAGTTCTTGCTCCGTCCATCCCCAGTCGGCGGTGCCATCAACGTAGAAGCTGTAGCTAGCTGATCCACCATCGCCAATGGTTGCAACCGCAAGCGAAGTCTGTTCTTTGGCGCTGATGCTGTAATCCAGGTTTACGCCATTAGAACCCAAGCGCTCGCGAATCTGCTTGCCAAAGCCATCGGACGAGATTCGAACCATAAATTTTTGGTCAACTCCGCGCCGAGCCAGTGCCAAGGCCACGTTGGCATTTGCCCCACCAACCACCGCTTGATAGTGACATGAGCTATCGGCTGCGCCGATAAGGTCTATGAGCGCCTCGCCAATCACCAAAATCATGCGGTAAGTCTAGGCTGTAGCTATGAGTGAATCTAGAACGGCTAATCGAGCAATACAGCTTCCACTAATCGGCGTAGTTTTCCTCTGGGTCATGATGATGTTGGCCCAATACGTCGATCTGACGCGTGAGTACCCAACCTATGACAAAAACGGTACTCAGCTGCCATACGAAATCACACTGCAGTGGAGCGTTTACCTGTTTCTTTTGGGCATCATCGGAGTAGCCGTAGCATCGCTACTTGGTCAGCGCATGGCCTTAGCGCTTCGCGTGGATAACGACTCACCGCTAGCGCTTAGCGCCCACCGCTTCAACAACCTTTTTGTGATCCTTTCTCTAGTTGCCGGCGCGGTTTTTGCAATCGGAACCTTTTTTGGCGCTTTCAATAACTACGGCTCCAGGGATGTATCCCCTTTGATTCGAATCTTTGGGGTCTACGTTCCGATCGTGCTGGCCACCGCTTTGGTTGTCGTTGTGATCCTGTTCGCCTTTGTCTTCCGCAAGGATGCACCCGACATCTCGCCCGAAGAGCGCGATGAGGAGCGAGCACGATTGCAGCGCGCAGTTGGGCTGGCTTACGCCGCACCAATCATCGGTACCGCAATCGCCATCATCTTTGGCTTGGCGGTTTATGACACCACCCGCACCACGTTGGATATCTGGATTTGGGTAATCATCCAGGCGATTATCGCAACCTCGATCATCATCGGAACCCGATTTGCCGCGCAGGCAAAGTCTTCAAAGCCATTGCCACCAAGGCCAAGACAAACCGGAACCGCAGCTGTGAACCTAAACTTCGTGCTCTCGATCATCTTTGGAGTAGTGGTGACCGTCATGGCTTTCACCTTTGGATTTGCAGCAATTGAGGCACTGCGCGAGTGGCCAGAGTGGGTCGAGAATGACCCTGCATCCCAGCAGCCATTCGTAAATCCAATCTCGCTCACCTGGGCATTGGAGAAACTGCTACCAGCGCTTGTTCTGCTGTTCCTTGCCACCTTCGGTATCTACCGAACCATGATCTCGAGAAACCCAGTCACGAGTGCGTAGTTATTACAAGGGGTTGCTATTTGACAACGATGGCGTCCTAGTTGACTCCATGCCCGGTGCAATCAGCGCCTGGCGAGCGTGGGGCGAGAAGTATCACCCGGGGTTTGAACTAACCTCAGAGCACCACGGTCGGCGTGCTCAGGATCTAGTTTTGCAGATGGTGGGGGAGCAGCGCTTCAAAGAGGCAGATGACTATATCAACAAGCTCGAGCAGGACCTTGCCCACCTAACCGTCCCATTAGAAGGCTCTGTTGAATTCCTAACCTCAATGCAATCTGGAGTGTGGACCGTTGTTACAAGTGCCAACCCAAACCTTGCAAAAGCCAGACTGAGCGCTGCCGGTATCCCAATCCCAAACGAGCTAGTAACCGCCTGGGATGTTGAAAACGGCAAGCCTCACCCAGAGCCATATCTCAAAGGTGCTGCCAATCTGGGCTTCGATATATCCGACTGTGTGGTGTTTGAAGATGCCGCCTCCGGAATACTTGCGGGGCTAGAAGCTGGTGCAGGACTGCTGGTTGGTGTCACCGAACATGCGCTTGACACCCAAGCAGACATAGTGGTTCGCTCTCTCAAGGGAATTACCTTTGTCGATGGCGAGTTAGTAATTCCAGATTCGATTAGGTTGAGGTAGCTAAATGGCAGAAATTGAGTTCTACGGAGCAGACTGGTGCAGCGATTGCAGAAGGTCTAAGTCACTTCTAAACACCTTGGGTGTTGAATACGAGATGCACGACGTTGCCGAAGATGCAGCCGCTGCGGATCGCTCGAAAGAGATCTCGGGCCGCACCAACATTCCGGTGATTCGCTTTGCGGATGGCACCCACTTGGTTGAGCCAAGCGATGCCATTTTGCACGCTGAGCTAAAGCTCCGCGGCCTCGTTAGCTAATTTAGTTCTATCTTTTTAGGCGCATAGCGCCTAGGCTTGGAATTCGTAGTGCTAGAGGAAACCGTCCTTGGGCACGTCCCTAAGGAATACTCAAAATGCCAAAAGATTTTTCGTCGCCTTCGCGCGCGCCCAGGCCAGCTGCCGCTGGCAAAAAAAGAGCAGTAGCCCCGAAATGGGATTCTGCTCGCAGTGAGTCCCCAGCTAAGCGTGATGGCCGTAAGGGCTATGCATCCAACAAGGGTGACTACGTTCCAAAGTCAGAGCGCATCGTTGAGGTAGATCGCAAGCCTCGCACCGCACGCCCGGACTACGAAGCAGATCGTAAGCCACGCACCGCACGCCCGGACTACGAAGCAGATCGCAAGCCTCGTGCTTCCCGTGACTTTGATGGTGACCGCAAGCCTCGCACCGGTGGTCGTGACTTCGACCCAGCCCGCAAGACTTTTTCGGAGCGTCCAGATCGCGTAGCTCGTGACAACGACCGCAACCGCAGCTTCGATGGTGCTCGTGCCAAGAGCTCAACCGGCAAGACCTTCTCACAGGACGTCAAGCTAGAGCGCCTTGAGAGTGCGACCGATGCAGCTACCTTCGCAACCTTCCAGGAGATGGACCTTCCAGAGCGTCTGACCCAGGAACTTGCCAAGATGGGTGCAGCGACACCTTTCCCAATCCAGGCAGCAACCATTCCGGTTGCAATGGCTGGACAGGATGTTCTAGGTCGCGGTAAGACCGGTAGCGGTAAGACCATTGCTTTTGGTGTACCACTGGTAGCAATGCTGGCAGCAGCCGGTAACCAGCCTCGCGAAGCTCGCAAGCCTCGCGCACTAGTTCTTGCTCCTACTCGAGAGCTTGCAGAGCAGATTGACCGCACCCTGTCACAGCTTGCAAAGAGCGTTGGCTTTTTCACCACCACCATTTACGGTGGTGTGCCTCAGTACCGTCAGGAGCAGGCTCTAAAGCGCGGTGTTGACATTGCAATTGCAACCCCAGGCCGTCTAGAGGATCTAATGGCTCAGGGCCTAGTTGATCTTTCCGGTGTCGAGCGCATCGTTATCGACGAGGCTGACCACATGTGTGAGCTTGGCTTTGTTGAGCCAGTAACTCGCATCTTGGAGGCAACTGGGGATTCCCAGAAGCTGTTGTTCTCTGCAACTTTGGACAAGCAGGTTGCCAACCTAGTCAAGCGCTTCATGCCAAACCCATACGTCTACGAGGTACCGGGTGAGGTAAACGAGTCTTCGGACATCGACCACATCGTTTTGACCATGGAGCCTAGAGACCGCTCACAGATCTTCCACCGCCTAGTTCAGGGCGAGGGTAAGTCGATCGTGTTCGTTCGCACCAAGGCAACCGCTGAGGCACTATCGCAGTCGCTAAACGATGCCGGTGTTTCAACCGCTCGTCTACACGGTGACCTAAACCAGGCTCAGCGCACCAAGAACCTAGAGCGCTTCACCCATGGAGCTGCTCGCGTGATGATTGCAACCGACGTTGCTGCTCGCGGTATTCACGTTGACGATGTGAAGTTGGTAATCCAGCTTGACCTTCCAGAGGAATACAAGACTTACCTTCACCGCGCAGGTCGTACCGGCCGCGCCGGTCGCTCCGGCACCGTGGTTTCGCTCGTTCCGCTAGGCAGAACCCGCAAGGTTGAGGGACTACTAGAGCGTGCTGACCGTCAGGCAAAGTACGTTCACGTAACCCCGGGTGACAAGGTAATTACGGATCTTGCAGGACCAATTGCCCCACCACCGATTGTTGACTCCTTGGACTTTGGTGACTCTCGTTTCGAGACCACTAACAAGTCCGCGGTAAAAAAGAACTTGCGCGACCGCAGCTCTGGAAATAAGCTATACGCAGCCAAAGACCGCCGGTTTCGTCAAAGGTAATCAAAGAAATTAGTTTCTAGATTCACCTGCGTTGATTAAGGTTCACGAAAGTGAAGGCCAGCGCAGGTGAATGTAAGAAGCTTTTTAAGCTCTGAACGTTTACTCTGCGTTCGGAGCTTTTTCTTTTAAGAACTGACCGGCACCAATACAAACAAGGAGTGCCATGGCAGACAAGAAGGCTACGGTCGCCGAGCTAAAAGACAAGTTCTCTAGCTCGAGTGCAGTAATCCTTACTGAATACCGCGGACTCACCGTGACTCAGCTCAAGGAGCTGCGTCGCACATTGGCTAATGACGCAACATACGTAGTTGCTAAGAACACCCTTCTAACAATCGCAGCAAAGGAAGCAGGAGTTTCTGCTTTCGACGGTCAGCTATTTGGACCATCTGCATTGGCATTCGTTCACGGAGACGCAGTTTCCGTAGCAAAGGCACTGAAGGACTTCGCAAAGGCAAACCCACTGCTAGTGGTAAAGACCGGTGTCATGGATGGCACTGCTCTTACCGAGGCAGAGGTTAAGAAGCTTGCGGACCTCGAGACTCGCGAAGTACTACTGGCCAAGGCCGCTGGTGCTCTAAAGGCCACGTTGTTCAAGGCTGCCTACACCTTCAACGCGCTTCCTTCGGGAACCGTTCGCGTTGTCGACGCTTTGCGTCAAAAGCAAGAGTCCAAATAACAATCGTTCACAACCCATTAGGAGACACAAATGGCAAAGCTATCTGCCGACCAGCTCATTGAAGCATTCAAGGAGCTAACCCTTATCGAGCTATCTGACTTCGTCAAGAAGTTCGAAGAGGTATTCGAAGTTTCTGCTGCTGCACCTGTTGCTGTTGCCGCTGCTGGCGCAGCTGCACCTGCTGAGGCTGCAGAAGAGAAGACCGAGTTCGACGTTGTACTAGAAGCCGCTGGCGACCAGAAGATCCAGGTCATCAAGGAAGTACGTGCAATCACCAACCTAGGTCTAGGCGAGGCGAAGGCTCTTGTTGATGGTGCACCTGCAACCATCCTTGAGGGCGCTAAGAAGGAGACCGCTGAGGACGCTAAGGCAAAGCTAGAAGCTGCCGGCGGCAAGGTTACCCTAAAGTAATCCCCCCAAAGCAAAGATTGATCCCCCAGGTTTACCTGGGGGATTTTCTTTTCCCTGTGGTTCCAAAAGCCATAAAGACACTCGCTTTATAGGCTGAACCCAAATGGGACTAAAGAAGGCAATAACCGCTATCGCAGCCATGCTGCTGGTAATTCTTGCCCTTCCCGCTCAAGCAGTAAACATCCATCTTGCCCCAAAGGCATCGCCTGCAATCGAGGGCTCTCAGGCCAGTGCCGACAGTGTGATCAGGGTCGCCGGTTGGGACTTCAAACAGGTCGAAAAAGTCCTAATCGATGATCTGCCAACAACCTTCCAAGTCTCGTCAAATACCCTGATCGCGATCCGTATCCCACTGGGCACCAACCCCGGTGATGTCACAATCACTTTGGTTTCAGACTCCGGAAGAGCAAAATCTTCATTCCAGATCGAAATCGTGTCGCTCGAGACCGAAAAAGATACCAAGGTAACCATTGGTTCTTTTTTGGGTTATGTCGCCGTCTACACCAAGAATCTATCTGGTCAGAAGCTCTCGATTCAGGTGGGCAATAAGTTCCGTGAGATGTCTATTTTGGACAATAACTTCACTGCAAACCTCACCAAAATAGGCAGTAATCGCCTGGTCGAAGTGAAGGTTTTTGTCGCTGGCCAACTGGTTGAATCAGCCATGGTTTTGGTTCGCTAAAAAACTCTCAAATTTCCCGCTCTCAAACGTGTCAAAATGCCTTCGGATACCCGTATCTACGCGGAAGTACGACCATACCCCCTTCCTAGAATTGAAGGGCCTAAAGGGTGTGCGTTCGCATGCCTGAAAACGAGAGAGATTATGACCGAGCTGCAGTTATCAAGAGGGGCAACCAAGTGGTTGCGCCGTCTTGGCCTCGCTGTTCTCGGTGTATTCCTAGCGGTGGCGATTTCAATTACGAGTTCCTTGATCGCCCAGTCAGCCATTGACGGATCGGACTCTGAAGTCGACTACTCATTCAGCCTGACTAGCAACGTCGCCTACACAAACGACCAAAATGTGCGCCCTGGGTCGCAGTTCACTTTCGAAGCGTGGGTAAAACCCGGTTCCATGACTGCCAATTCTGACCACATTCTTGCTAGGCGTCATTACGACTACTCAATAATTGTTTGCGGCGGAAAGTGGTCCTACTACTACGGCACCGCTAGCGGATGGAGTGGTCGTCAAGACACAAACATCGTCGCTAGGGTCAACGCCTGGACTCACGTCTCCCTGGTCATGGACGGCTCCAATGTCCAGTTCTACCTAAATGGTCAACTTGTTCACTCGGCTAGCGGTCGCACCGCGCAAGGCGTGAATGGTTCAAATGCGGAAGAGCGCGCCACGTCCCTCGGTTCTTGGGGTTACTGGACAGGTGTTTTCGTTGGCGACATAGATGAGGTGAAACTTTGGTCCTCGAACCGATCAAGTTCACTTGTGCAAGACATGCACAACCGAGCTACAAGCTCTGATACCGGGCTTATGGCCTACTGGGACTTCAACAACGGTTCTGGTTCGACCGTTTACGGGCGAAAGTCTTCAATCAACCTAACTACCGCTGGTTCCACAAATGTTTACTCCGACATCAAACAGGTCAGCCATTCAGGTGGCGACACCGTCATTACCTTCCCGCGAACCTATCTGCCGGGACTGGGCGGCTGGAAGGCCCCTGCGGACGCCACCAACTTCAGAACCCTGGTGGTTGCCGGTGGTGGTGGCGGTGGCCCCGGTAGAGACGATAGCGGCTGGCGAGGCGCTGGTGGTGGTGCGGGTGGCCTGATCTCTCAGACCGGCGTTTCCCTGTCCGGAATAGTAAACGTCAAAGTTGGTATGGGCGGACAAGGCGGTTGGGGTTCAGACCAATTTGGTCAAACCAACGGCTCCACACGTTATGCCGGTTCCGGTCAGTCCAGCATCTTGGCTTCAAGTACAGCAGACGGTGGCGGAAACGGTGGTTCTGATAACGCAGGGCCAACAGGCAGCACTGCAGGAACCGGTGGTTCCGGTGGCGGTGGAGGTATGTATGCCGGCCTCGGAGCTGCAGGAACGGCGGGCCAAGGATTCGCTGGTGGAAACGCTGATTCGAGTGGCACCTTTCACTCCGGTGGTGGTGGTGGTGCTGGCGGAGTCGGTGGAACCGGAACCTCTAACAAAGCCGGAGATGGTGGGCCAGGTCTAGCTTCCGCAATTACCGGAACTTCGGTAACTTACGCTTGGGGTGGATCTGGAGCTGGCACGACTCAGGACGGAAGCATAACCGTCAACTCCGTGGCTTACACCGCCGGTTCCAACGCTCCAGCAAATACCGGTGCCGGTGGTGGTGGTGGTGAACACCAATCAAACCAAAGCGTCAATACCATGGGTGGCAATGGTGGATCTGGTGTTGTGATTGTTCGCTACTCGCCAACCAAAGATTTGGTGTGGGATAAAAACTCCACGCCACAGTCCTTTGCCTACACAAACTCTCAAGTAATTCCAGCCACCGGAAACTGGACCTACGAGGCTTGGTATTACCTTGACGCCTCGGATTTAGGTCCCGGCTGGCATGGGCTGTTTTCGCAAATGGACACGCCACAGGCTTATTCACAGCGTGTGTCACTATGGCTCAACGGCGGAAAATTGCATTACACCCTCGGCGGCTCTGCATACGGGGACCTAACCAGTCACATTCTGACTACTGAACGTTGGTATCACATTGCTTTTGTGCGCAATGGCAACGATGCTGAAATTTTCGTTGACGGAATTAAGCTTGTCGACTCCACAGTCACCTGGGGTGCCATCGGGCCTGAGTTCGCCATCGGTGGCGCTAGGCAATGGGACAATTCCTATGCCGAGGTATCTGGAGCGATTGATCAGGTTAAGGTTTGGTCTACCGCTTTGGACGAAGCGAATATTCAAGCTTCGATGTATACCTACTCAAGCTCTGGAGTGACTGGCACGCTAAAGGCGCACTACGACTTCAATGAGTTTGAAAGCGGCATAGTTAGAGACCGAACAGGAAACAACAACACCTTGGTAGTCAATACCGATGTGGCCGGAGGTTATGCATCCACTGACTTCAACGAGAACTTCCTCCTCGACAGCGGCACCGCCTTTAATCACCAGAACTACATTCGATTTAAGCGCAGTTACCTAACCGCGACCGGCGGCTACACACTCCCTGCGGGAGTGAGCCGTTACAAGTCTCTAGTTGTCGGCGGTGGCGGCGGCGGTGGCTCAATGGTTGGTGGTGGTGGTGGTGCGGGTGGTTTCACCAGCTCTCAAGTTGCAACCTTTAGTTCAACCGTGGTTAGAGTGCTTGTGGGACAGGGTGGTGTTGGTTCCTTCCTGACTGCCGAGACAGACAGCTATACAAACAACGGCGTGGTAAGAGTTGCGAATAACGGGCACGCCTCAGCCCTGGGACCAATCTCGGTTTCAGGTGGCGGTCGCGGCTCCAATCATGATGCGAACCAAGTCAGACTCACCTTGGCTCAAGCTAAGCCCTTGCCAGGCGGCTCTGGTGGTGGTGGTGGTGGTCTAAACGACTCAACGGATGTGCGAACTGGAGCTAGTGGAACTGCGGGCCAAGGTTTCTCCGGTGGTACGGCCACCAGTGGTGCCTGGCAGTCTTCCGGTGGTGGTGGCGCGTCTCAAGCGGGATTGCCTGGAACCTCGACCAGTGGAGGTAAAGGTGGTGACGGTGCTACCAGCTCAATAACGGGCACGACTCTGACATATGCAGGTGGTGGTGGCGGTGCGTGGCATGCCGGGACTAATCATGGAGCTGCCGGTGCTGGCGGCGGTGGCACAGGATCTATGCTCACAGGTGGAAGCGGATCTGTTAACACCGGTGGCGGTGGCGGCGGTGCTGGTGGCGACTGGCTAACTGATTCGTACGGTGGTACTGGTGGAACCGGTGTTGTGGTCCTTTCTTGGGGAGCACAGCTTCAGGTAACGAACACTCCTCTTGGAGTTAGGCCAGGTAGTGCATTCGTAAATCCCATCAAGGTTCAGATCAATGACTTGTCGGGTAACAAGATATCGACAACCGGTACCGTGACTGTAACTGCATCTCCTGGTGTCTTGCAGATCAACGGCAACGCCCTTACACAGTCACTTACTGTGAATGTGTTTGATGGAATTGCGACCTTCACTGGTCTTGGATACACAAGCACTGTCTTGACCGCTCAAACCCTTACCTTCACTACAGATGCAGCAATTGCAACGACTTTGTCGGTAACCCCAGGGGCATTCCCTGCCAACGTAAACATCGCAAACGGTGTTACCACTCAGGGTGCCTTTGTTGACGGCGAGTTCTTTGCAACTTCCGGCACTGGAACCACAAACATCTTGGCTTCCGATCTAGTACGCCACATGGCCAGTTTCTCAACTGTCATCTCGGCCTCGGGAAACATCACAGTTTCTGCAGATGTCACCACCTCAGCGACAGCCAGCCTCACCCTGCGAGCAAATGGAAGCATCTCCCTCTCGGCGAATGTTGACATGGTTCTAAATGGTGGAAACCTGATTCTTTGGTCCGACTCCGACAACAACGGTGCAGGCTTCTTCAGGGCTGAGCGAGGTGTTATTTTGAACACGGTTGGCGGAAGCACAACCGCTCTCACCGGTGGTGGACACATCTACATCGCTGGTGGTCTTGATACCAACGCCGATGGCTTACCCGATGGTTCAGCCAGAAGCGTTGCCAGCGTCAATGCCGGCGACGCTGTCTGGCTTGGAGATCGGCCCGTGTCCAACGCATTTGCCGCCTACTCCGGTGGCGGAGATATCGTGATCAGAGGCGATGCCTCTAGGCGCATCGGTCTAAACATCAACGGCCAAGTGATTATGAAGGCCGGAAATGGCCGCCTCATTCTTTCCGGAAACAGCAGCTCTACAACAAGCGCTGAGGGCAACAACTCGCATGGCCTGGAAGTCCTTGGCGAGCCTGGTTTCCCGAGTTTGTACGAGAGCTATAGCTCTCACAGCCAAGCAATTTCAATCATCGGAACATCAACTGCGAATAACACGGACACCTTCGGCCTCTCATTCTTGTTTGGATCAAACCCAAGCAACACTGTGATTTCAAGTAAGGGCACCGGCGGTGTATT
>NZ_CBCHRQ010000020.1:0-18357 GCF_965064355.1 Aquiluna sp. | reverse complement strand
GGCTTTCCCAAAAAGCCAAGAAACATCTAGGGTGATTAGGTGAACTCTTCGAAAAGTACCAACCTTGACAACTTCTTTGCCGTCATCCCCGCTGGTGGCGTAGGTTCCAGGCTTTGGCCACTATCCAGGGCCAGTGCACCGAAGTTTCTGCACGATTTAACCGGTAGCGGTCAGACCTTGCTGCAGGACACCTGGGATCGACTTCAACCAATCGCCGCGGGCAAGACCATGGTGGTCACCGGCAATGTGCACGCGCACGCGGTCGAGCAGCAGCTGCCAGAGCTTGACGAGAAGAACCTGATTCTTGAGCCATCGCCACGCGACTCAACCGCCGCGATTGCCCTTGCCGCAGCGGTTTTGGCACTTCGTCAGCCAGATGTGATTATTGGTTCTTTTGCCGCCGACCACGTCATTTTGGATCAGGCTGAGTTTCACAAGAGTGTCTTGGAGGCCGTGGACATCGCTGCCACCGGAAAAATTGTGACGATCGGCCTGCGGCCAACCGAGCCATCGGTCGGTTTTGGTTACATCCAAAAAGGTGAGCGTCTAGATAGCCCAACCGCGTGCGAAGTTTTGAAGTTTGTAGAAAAGCCAAGCATCAAAGTCGCCAAGCAGTATGTGGAGTCCGGAGAGTATTTTTGGAACGCCGGAATGTTTATCGCTCCAGCCAAATTGCTGCTCGAAGTTTTGGCAAAGACCGAGCCTGAGCTTCACGCCGGAATTATGGAAATCGCGAAGGCTTGGGACACCCCAGCTCGCGAATCGGCGCTAAAGAGTCAGTGGCCAAAGCTCAAGAGAATCGCAATCGATTACGCAATCGCTGAGCCTGCCGCCGAGCAGGGTTTGGTGGCGGTCATTCCAGCCGAATTTGAATGGCACGACGTGGGTGACTTTGCGGCTATTGCGGAGCTGCAGTCCCAAGGAAAAAAGGGCAACCTTGCAGTCTTGGGTTCTGCGAAGGTACTCTCCGACTCATCCTCGGGAATCTTGGTGTCCGACACCAACCGCCTGATCGCACTTATTGGCCTAGAGGACGTGATTGTGGTGGACACTCCAGATGCCCTATTGATTACCACCAAGGAACATGCTCAAAAGGTCAAATCGCTAGTTGATGTCCTAAAACAAACCGGACATTCGGAACTTTTATAACAGTTCTTGCACAGCCTTGGAACTTGTCCGTTGCGGTCATGTTGCTCCTCAAAACATCGGTAGAGTGTTCGCAAAAGGTGCCTAATGGCACACATTTCCAATCAGGAGGAAACCTTGAAACTAAAGAATGCATCCGCAGCATTCGCACTACTAGGCGTATCAGCCCTAGTGCTAACCGGCTGCGCAGCTGCTCCAGAAGCAGAGCCAACCGCAACAGAGACCGCATCAGAGGCACCAAGCATTGACTACCTTGCTTGTGCAGTATCTGACGAGGGTAGCTGGAACGACAAGTCATTCAACGAGTCTGTTTACGATGGTCTAACCAAGGCTCAGACCGAGCTAGGTGTTCAGATTGCCGATGCAGAGTCGAACTCTGCTGAGGACTTCGCCCCGAACCTACAGGCAATGGTTGACCAGGCTTGCGACATTACCTTCGCAGTTGGTTTCAACCTTGTTGCAGACGCAAACGCTGCAGCTGCTGCTAACCCAGATGTGAGCTTCGTGACCATCGATGGTTGGTCTGAAGGCAACGCAAACCTAAAGCCAGTTGGCTACGCAATGAACCAGTCCAGCTACCTAGCTGGCTACCTAGCTGCTGCTTACTCGACCACCAAGGTCGTTGGCACCTACGGTGGTATGCAGATTGACGCTGTTGTCGACTTCATGAACGGCTTCTACTACGGAGCTATGGCATGGGGCGAAGAGAACGGCACTGCAGTGAAGGTTGTTGGTTGGGACCCAGCCGCAGCTACCGGTCAGTTCATCGGTGACTTCACTCCTAACTCCGGTACCTCAAAGTCAATTGCAGCTGCATTGATCAACGACGGCGCTGACGTGCTCTTCCCAGTTGGTGGAGACCAGTTCGGTGCTGTATCTGAGGCAATCAAGGAAGCTGGCATCGATGGCGTAATGATCGGTGTTGACAAGGACGTCGCTCTAACCTCTCCTGAGTACGCACCTTACGTGCTTACCTCAGCTGAGAAGCGCATGACCAACGCTGTTTACGACATCATCGCAGAGCTATCTGCTGGTGGCGCATTCAACGGTGACGCATACGTTGGCACCTTGGCAAACGGTGGAACCGGACTATCTCCGTTCTACGACTTCGACTCCAAGATCGATGACGCAACCAAGGCTCGCCTAGCCGAGCTAGAGGCTGGCATCATCGCTGGTGAGATTGACCCACTGAGCTAATTCAGTAAATAAGTTGGGGGCCGCAGAGAGATCTGCGGCCCTTACTTTTTTTGGCGGAGTAGCGCCTATTTTTTTGGCAGAATAGGTACTCGGCACGAAGGAGTGCAAAAGTGAAATTAGAACTGCGCGGTATTACAAAGCGCTTTGGCCAGCTGGTGGCCAATGACTCGATCAACCTTGTTGTTCAACCCGGTGAGATCCATGCACTGCTGGGTGAAAACGGTGCCGGCAAGTCCACCCTGATGAATGTCCTTTACGGTCTTTACCAGGCTGATGAGGGTCAGATCCTGCTTGATGACAAAGCCCAGAAATTCTCAGGCCCTGGCGATGCGATGGCATCGGGTATCGGAATGGTTCACCAGCACTTCATGCTTATTCCAGTCTTCACCGTCGCCGAGAACGTAGCTTTGGGCAACGAGCCAACCGGTGTATTTGGAACCTTCAAACTTGCCCAGGCTAGAAAGCGCGTTGTTGAGATTTCCGACCGCTTTGGCTTCAACGTAGATCCTGACGCCTTGGTAGAGGACCTACCGGTGGGTGTCCAGCAGAGAGTGGAGATCATCAAGGCACTTTCTAGAGACGCCAAAATCTTGGTGCTAGACGAGCCAACCGCGGTTTTGACGCCGCAGGAAACCGATGAGCTAATGGCAATCATGCGCCAGCTTGCCAAGGCCGGCACCTCCATTGTGTTTATTACCCACAAGCTTCGTGAGGTAAAAGAGGTGGCAGACAAGATCACCGTGATTCGTCTGGGCAAAGTGGTGGGCGACGCCGCTCCGGACGCGTCAACATCCGCTCTGGCATCGATGATGGTTGGCCGCGAGGTCGATCTAACAGTTTCCAAGCGCCAAGCCAGCTTGGGCAATGAAGTGCTTCGAGTTGAAAGCATCTCAGTCCTGGATGATAGAAACCAGAGAGCGGTAAACGGCGTCAGCTTTATGGTTCAACGCGGTGAGATCTTGGCAATCGCCGGTGTGCAGGGTAATGGCCAGACCGAGCTCGCAGAAGCCCTACTGGGTTTGCGCCCAGTTATCAAGGGCAGTGGTTCCATATCAATCAATGGTGAGCAACGCAGGCCACAGGCTTCGGTTCGCGATGTCTTAGAGTCAGGGGTTGGATTCATCCCAGAAGATCGCAAGAAAGATGGACTGGTTACTGAGTTCACGATTGCCGAAAACTTGATGCTGAATGCCTCCTATAAGTCGGTATTCACCAAGGGCTTGAACATTAACTTTGCAGCCCGCAAGAAGATTGCCAAGGACCTGGTTGAGAGATTTGACGTTCGAACTCCATCGGCCGATCACCTGGCTGGAAAACTCTCCGGAGGAAATCAGCAGAAGGTTGTGGTGGCGCGTGAGCTTTACCGCAAGGTTGATCTCCTTATTGCATCACAGCCAACCAGAGGTGTAGATGTGGGCTCAATTGAGTTCATTCACGAGCAGTTAGTTGCGGAGCGAGACGCCGGCAAGGGCGTGGTCCTGATTTCAACCGAGTTGGACGAAGTGCTTGCGCTTGCGGATCGAATTGCAGTTATGTATCGCGGTCAAATAATGGGGATTGTTGGCCCAGAAACCTCCAGAGAGCAGTTGGGCAAGATGATGGCGGGAGTTGCAGCATGAGCAGTCCAGAGGCGAGATTCAATCAAGCCATCAAAGAGATTCTGGCCGGAGGCTTAACCCGCACGGTGCTGTCAGTGATCCTTGGATTCTTAGTCGGTGCGATGTTCATGATCGGATCCAACAAGGAATTCTTGGAGGGATTGACCTATTTCTTTACCAGGCCTCAGGACTCACTGGGTGCAGCTTGGACTGTCGTCAGCGATGGCTACGGAGCATTGTTTAGAGGCTCCATCTTCAACGCTGAGGCCGAGGATCTGGTTCGGGCATTCAGGCCACTTACCGAGACGCTCAGGCTCGGTGCACCGCTGATTGCAGCCGGCTTGGGAATTGGCCTTGCCTTCCGAGTTGGACTTTTCAACATCGGTGGAACCGGTCAGCTAATTTTCGGCATGATCTTTTCGACTTGGGTGGCAACCCGAATCGAGTTGCCAATCGTGCTGCACATGATCGTCGCACTTATCGCCGGAATCCTAGGAGCTTGTTTATTGGGCGCACTGGTTGGTTTCCTAAAAGCTAGAACCGGTGCTCACGAAGTGATCCTTACGATCATGCTCAACTACATCGCCATCTACTTCTTCAGTTTCCTAATGCGAGACCCAGCCCTTCTGCAGGAGGAGCGAGCAAGCGGAAACCCGAAGGCAGATCCTGCCGCGGTCACCGCGCAGTTCCCGAAGCTCTTTGGCGACGAGTATTCGCTGCACTGGGGATTGGTGTTTTCTATTGCAGCGGTCATTGTTTACTGGTGGCTAATGGAGCGCTCAACCATTGGATACCGCTTGCGCATGGTCGGCTTCAACCCGGATGCCGCAAAGACCGCGGGTATCAATGTGAACCGCACCTATGTTTTGGCCATGGCGCTGTCGGCAGCATTTGTCGGTGTTGCTGCAGCAAACCAAGCACTTGGAACAGCCATCGGTGTTACCCCAAGCTCTCACGCCGGCATCGGCTTCGACGCCATCACGGTTGCTCTACTCGGAGGATCATCCGCCCCGGGTATTTTGCTGGCTGGCTTGCTCTTTGGTGCCTTCAAGGCCGGAGCCCCTGCGATGCAGGTAATCGGAGTCTCGCCAGAGGTTTTGGGAATCGTGCAGGGAGCGATTGTGCTGTTTATCGCAGCGCCACCGCTGATTAGGGCCATCTTCGGGCTGCCTAAACCCCAGACCACAAATGCGCTCGCTGCTATTCGAGATCGCATCTTTGGGAAAGGCGGTGCCAAATGAGTTGGCTAAAGCCGGTATCGGGAATCAATAGCGAAGAACGCGTTGGTTTCAAGAGCCCAATCGTGATGGGCGCGCTTGCTCTGGTAGTGCTTTACTTCTTCGGCATTGCGGGTCGCAGCGGTCAAACCATTTTTGAACTGACCCGTAAGCAGGACCTAATCCAGCTTCCGGCGTTTGAAATCGCTTCGGCTCAGCTCGGTGTCGTCTCAGGCGTCATCATGCTTTTGGTGGCGGTTGCTTCGCTATTGCTTTCGCTGCGCAATAGCAAAACTCCAATCTGGCTGGTCTCGATCTATGGCTTGTTGGGGGTAACGGCCTTGCTTGGCTGGCTGGCTGCCGACAACACTGTCCCGGTTGTGTTTATTGCTGGAACCGCATTGGTATTGGCAGTTCCAATCATGCTCGGTGCAATGGCCGGTGTCATGAGCGAGCGCAGCGGAATCACCAACATCGCAATCGAAGGTCAGTTGCTAACGGGTGCCTTCATGGCGGCCGTGGTTTCCAGCATCACCGACAACTTCGCACTTGGAATCTTTGCTGCCATGTTCACCGCAGCTCTGATGAGCATGGTGCTCGCAGTCTTTGCGATCAAGTTCCTCGCTCAGCAGATCATTGTTGGCGTTGTGCTGAATGTTTTGGTAATTGGTATCACCAACTTCCTCTACCAGCAATGGCTAACCGAGGATGGCGAGAACGTCAACTTCCCCGGCACCTTGGACATCATCAAGATTCCATTCCTGAGTGATATTCCAGTTCTGGGTCCGGTGCTATTTGAAAACCGAATCACAGTTTTCTCAGCTCTGTTGATTGTTCCTGTGTTGTGGTTTGTGCTTTTCAAAACCAAGCTTGGCCTTCGCGCCAGAGCCGTTGGTGAGCACCCACTAGCTGCTGACACCGTTGGTATCAACGTGAGCCGCACGCGCTTCTGGTGGGTAACCATTGGTGGTGCGATTGCAGGTTTGGGTGGTGCCGCTTTGACGGTCGGTAACGCTGGAGCGTTTGGTCGCGAAATGTCAGGTGGCTTTGGTTTTATCGCCCTCGCAGTGGTAATCCTCGGTCGCTGGCACCCAATCTCGGCAGCGCTTGCAGCACTGCTGTTTGGTTTCTCAATCATCTTGCGCGTCTGGGCAAACCAGGTTAGCCCTGGTATCCCAACCGATTTCATCACTATGGTTCCTTACATTGTGACGATCATTGCGGTGGTTGGTTTTGTAGGTCAGTCCAGGCCTCCAAAATCTCTCGCAATTCCTTACGTGAAGGGTTAGTGATGGAGATTGATTGGGCGGCTCTGAAGGCCGAAGCAACCAAGGCGATGAAAAAGGCCTATGCGCCTTACTCAAACTTTCCAGTTGGCGCTGCAGCGCTGACTGACAAGGGTGAGATCATCTCCGGCTGCAATGTCGAGAATGCCTCATACGGAGTCGGGCTATGTGCTGAGTGCTCGCTGGTCAGTGAGCTCTATCGAGTAGGTGGCGGGAAGCTCGTTGCGTTCTCCTGTGTCGATGGCGATGGCAACACCCTGATGCCATGTGGTCGCTGTCGCCAGTTGCTTTATGAACACCACGCCCCCGGAATGTTGCTTGACACCGTTTCTGGAATAAAGACCATTTACGAAGTATTGCCTGATGCCTTCGGGCCAGAACACCTGGAGCAAAAGTGAGCTTTTCCGCCGTCGAACTGATCATAAAAAAACGCGAGCGGTTCGAGCTGAGCACCGAAGAGATTCGCTGGCTGATCGCAAATTACACATCAGGTGTTGTCGCGGATGAGCAGATGTCTGCGATGGCAATGGCTATCTTGCTCAACGGTATGAATCGTCGCGAGATCAAAGATCTAACTTTGGCCATGATCGACTCTGGGGAACGACTCGAGTTCGAAGGGCTTGCGATGCCGACCGCGGATAAGCATTCAACCGGAGGAGTGGGTGACAAGATCACCTTGCCGCTGGCACCTTTGGTCGCCTCATACGGTGTTGCGGTTCCGCAGTTATCGGGCCGAGGTCTAGGTCACACCGGTGGCACGCTTGACAAGTTAGAAGCGATTCCGGGCTGGCAGGCCAGTCTTTCTAACACCGAGCTTTACTCACAGTTGGCCGAGGTCGGAGCTGTTATTTGCGCTGCGGGTTCAGGACTTGCCCCTGCTGATAGAAAGCTCTACTCGCTGCGCGATGTCACCGGCACGGTTGAGGCCATCCCACTTATCGCATCCTCGATCATGAGCAAGAAGATCGCAGAGGGCACCAAGGCTTTGGTGCTGGACGTCAAAGTCGGCTCCGGAGCCTTCATGAAGACCTTGGACAGAGCTACCGAGTTGGCTCAAACCTTGGTAGCGCTTGGTCAAGATGCTGGCGTGAACACCTCTGCACTATTGACCGACATGTCGACCCCGCTTGGCCTCAAGATCGGTAATGCCCTCGAGGTAGAGGAGTCGGTAGAGGTGCTAGCCGGTGGCGGTCCAACCGACGTCATTGAACTCACTGTGGAGCTTGCCAAAGAAATGTTGAGTCAGGCCGGAGTCAACGGCGTTGACCCAAGTGAGAACCTCCGCAACGGCAAAGCAATGGACAAGTGGCGTCAAATGATTTCTGCCCAGGGCGGTAATCCAGATGCAGAACTTCCAAAGGCAAGACACTCACACCAAATCCTGGCAACTGAGTCAGGTTTTGTTTCGCGTTTGGATGCCCTAGAAGTCGGAGTGGCATCCTGGCGATTGGGTGCAGGGCGAGAGCGTAAAGAGGACGCGGTTCAATTTGGGGCGGGTGTCGTGCTGAATGTTCAAATCGGGAGCCGAATCGAAGCTGGTCAGCCGTTGATGACTTTGTTCACCGACACCGAAGAGAAGTTCGACCGAGCGATTGAGTTAGCTGGCGGCGCAGTTGAGATTTCAAGCTCGTCGGTTGCCCAGCGTAAGCTCATCCTCGGCAGAATCAGTTAGGAACCCATTGGACATTCAAGCCCTACCAAAAATCTCGCTTCATGATCACCTAGATGGCGGCCTGAGACCTCAGACCGTTATCGAGTTGGCTGAGAAGATCGGGCATGTCCTGCCTGCGGATAACGCTTTGGAGCTGGGCAGCTGGTTCGCAGAAGCCGCTAACTCCGGTTCATTGGTTCGCTACCTGGAGACTTTTGACCACACGGTTGCGGTCATGCAAACCCGCGAGGGATTAGAGCGCGTGGCCTACGAAGCAGTTATTGATCTTGCCGAAGAAAACGTGATTTATGCGGAGCTGCGTTGGGCCCCGGAGCAGCACATCTCTAAGGGTTTAACACTTGATGAAACCGTAGAGGCCGTCCAGGACGGACTTGAGCGCGGCATGGCTGAGGTGGAAGACCGCGGTGGTTTTATTCGCACCGGTCAGCTGGTAACCGCGATGCGTCACGCCGATCGCGCTATGGAAATTGCTGAGCTAGCAGTTCGTCACCGCAACGCTGGCGTTGTTGGTTTTGATATCGCAGGTGCCGAGCAGGGCTTTTTGCCAAAACTTCACAAGGCGGCGTTTGACTACCTAGCTGAGGAACTTTTCCCCGTCACCGTTCACGCTGGTGAGGCCGATGGGGTTGAGTCGATTCGCGATGCAATCGTTTCAGGTAGAGCACTTCGCCTAGGACACGGAGTTCGGTTGGTTGAAGACATCATGTTCTCTCGAACCGAAGGTGACACTGATTTGGTTGTTCTTGGACCAGTCGCTCAGTGGGTTCACGACCGCGGCATCGCGCTAGAAACCTCACCATCTTCTAACCTTCAGACCGGTGCTTTTGCAATGCTTGGCGACACCATGGCGGATCATCCGTTTGATATCTTGTATGACCTTGGCTTCAAGGTGACGGTCAGCACTGACAACCGCCTTATGAGTGCAACGAATCTGACCAAGGAGTTAGAGATTTTGGTTGACACCTTTGGCTACAGCATTGCGGACTTGGAGCAGTTCCAACTCAATGCCGCCGAGGCTGCCTTCCAAGGCTTGCCTGAGCGCGAAGAATTGATGGACATGATTGAGATCGGCTTCGCAGAGGCTCAATAGTGCTATCCCAAGCCTTCGGCCCAAATTCCATCGCGCACCATATTGAGGTGACCGATTGGGAGGGTGCACTGAGTAAAGCGGTGGCACTTTTGGAAGCAGACCGCAGGGTGACTACTGAGTATCTCGAAGAGGTTTTGGTTGCCAATCAAAAGCTCGGTCCCTACTTTGTGGTTGCTCCCGGAATTGCAATTGCTCACGCTGCCCCCGGGGTCGGAGTTCTGGAAACCGGCATGGCGCTTTTAAGACTCGAGGAGCCGGTTGTCTCCGGCTCGAACAACGATCCGGTGCGACTGGTCTTTGCGTTTTGTGCGGTCGATTCCGACAGCCATATCGAACTATTGGCTAGCTTTGCGCAGGTTATGTCAGCCGAGGGCAACATGAATAGATTGTTAAATGAACCCAATCTCACAATTATTCGCAATTTATTGACCGCTTAGTTGGTTGGATAGCACTGTGAAGATTTATGCAGTCTGTGGTGCCGGTATTGGTACATCCGTCCTCCTAAAATCCAACGCCGACCGAGTGTTAGCGGCTATGGGTGTAGAGGCGGAGGTCCAGGCTGTTTCGATCGCGGATGCGATGTCCTCTGAGTCTTTGGCTCAGATTGTTCTGATTACTCCTGAGCTGCAGGAGCAAATCAAAGGTATTCGTTCCGAAGTGATTCCAATTGACAACATTTTCAACCTAGAAGAGATCGAGCAGAAACTTACCGCCGCGCTCAGCTAGTGTTTTGCCATGGCAAACCCAGGCGGCACCCAGCGCACGACGCTCAACCGAATTTCTCACAAGGCTTCCTTCGAGGTCAGCGATCTCTATTCGATCTTGGATGACAACTTTGTTTCCCATGTCGGTTTGGTTCAAGACGGCAAACCGCTGGTAATTCCGATGGCATTTGGCCGAGTGGACAACACCCTCTACCTCCACGGTTCATCCGGTTCAAGACTTATGCGCTTGCTGCATGACGAGCCTGAGGTTTGTGTGTCCATCACAGAATTGAAAGCCCTCAAGGTTGCGCGTTCAACTTTTAACTCAGGCATGCACTACCGATCGGTGGTGATTTTTGGCAAGGCGAGCTTGGTAGCCGATGATGACAAGGATGCCGCCTTAGATGCTCTTAGCAATTCGATGATTCCAGGCCGAGTCCAAGAGGTTCGCTCCAGCACGAAGAAAGAGTTGGCCGCAACCATCATCGTTGCGCTGCCACTTGATGAGTGCTCGGTAAAGATTTCCGTGAACGAGGTTGATGACGATGAGTCGGATCTAAACCAGGGCACCTGGGCAGGAATCGTGCCAATCATCACAAGTATTGGAACACCGATTCCAGCCGACGAAGAGGCCGCAGGCCTAGAAGTCCCAGAGTCGATCAAACGCCTCGCTAATAAGCGCTGAGAAGCTTGTGAGCCCATTCCTTGAGCTCGGCTAGCTTAGACTTGGAAGCTTCCTCTGAATCAGCAGTGACCTGCAGATAGCACTTGAGTTTTGGCTCGGTGCCGGACGGTCTGATGATGACTCGATATGAACTAGTGGTGAAGATAACCCCTTCGGTCGAAGGCAGGTTCTTTCCAAGCTCGAGATTCTCAAATTCCGCACGCTCACCAAGAATCTCAGCGACCGGACTTGCAACCACATCGCCCATTATCTTGCCGATAAGTGATAGGTCTGTGACTCGAATCGACACCTGTCCGGTTGCCATGTGACCATAGCGCTTGGCCAATCCCCTAAGCAGGTCCAAAAGGCTCATACCTTCGGCTTTGAGGGTGGCGGCCAGCTCCGAAATAGCAAGCGCTGCGGAGATACCATCCTTGTCTGGCGTGAATTCCGGATCGATGCAGTAGCCCAAGGCTTCTTCATAACCAAAGCTCAGATTCGGCACCTTTGAAATCCACTTGAATCCCGTGAGGGTCTGCTGGTATTTCAAGTTGTGGAACGCTGCCACCTTCGCAAGGCTGGCGGACACAATCGAGTTTGCCAAAGTGCCACTTTGCTTAGCCGAAGCAAGCATTTCCGCAAGCAAAAGGCCAACCTGGTCGCCGGTGAGCATTTGGTAACCATTGCCGTTTCTGACGCCAACCGCTAGCCGATCAGCATCTGGATCGTTTGCAATGATCAAGTCCGAGTGCTGAGTTAGCGCGTGAGCAAAGCTAAGGTCCATCGCACCAGGTTCTTCCGGGTTTGGAAAAGCGACGGTGGGAAATTGACCATCCGGTTCTTGCTGTTTCGCTACCGAGCTGAAGACAAAACCGGTGCTGTCAAAAACAGACTTCATGGTTCGGTATCCAACGCCGTGCATGGCGGTGTAGGTGATTCGAAGATCGCTGCGCCCGGAAGTATCGCTTGAGACCAGAGATGCTGCCCTAGCTACGTAAAGATCGATATCGGCCTGGCCAAGTGAATCGATATTTGAGGACTTTGGAATATCCGAGAACTTGGTTTCTAGTGCGATCTGATCGATTAGTGCGGCAATCTTTTTGTCCTGCGGAGATACCAACTGTGAACAACCGTTTTGACCACCGAGGTAAACCTTGTAACCGTTGTCTTTAGGAGGGTTGTGACTTGCAGTCACAATCACGGTTGCGCTGGCGTGAAATCTCTTGCCGGTAAAAGCCGCAACCGGAGTCGGCACGGCGGAGTCAAACAGCCGGGTTTTGATTCCTGCGCCGGCAAAGATTTCAGCTGAATCCTGCGCGAAAATATCCGAATTCACTCGACCGTCGTAGCCAACAACTACCGAGAGCTCCCCGGCTTTATCGAGGTACTCAGCCCGGTTGGCATTGAGAAAACGCGCAATTGCAAACGCAGCTTGCGCGACCACAATGCGGTTCATGCGATTCGGCCCAGCGCCCAATTCACCTCGCAGCCCTGCGGTTCCAAACTGTAGGCGAGATTCAAAACGCGAAGTAAGTCCCGCTTCATCTCCTGCTCGAATTAGCTCCTCGAGCTCGAGGCGAGTAATGGGGTCTGGATCTTGGGCCAACCAGTTATTGGCTAGTGCAACTAGGTCCATTTAGAGCTTGGTCACAATCTCGGCGAGCAACTTGCCGATGCGAGATTCGGCAATTCGGCCAGCCTCCAACACCTCGGCGTGTGAGAGCGGAGTGGTTTGAATACCGGCCGCCAAGTTAGTAATCAGCGACATTCCTAGAATCTCCATGCCAGCTTCTCTGGCAGCAATCGCCTCGAGGGCCGTTGACATTCCTACAATGTGACCGCCCATGATTTTGGCCATCTGAACCTCGGCAGGAGTTTCGTAGTGCGGGCCGCGGAACTGAACGTAAACACCCTCGTCCAGCGATGAATCGACGGTCTTCGCAATTTCACGCAAGCGCTTGGAGTAGAGGTCGGTTAGGTCAATAAAGGTTGCACCCTCCAATGGGCTAGAAGCAGTGAGGTTAATGTGGTCGGAGATCAACACCGCAGCGCCGCCGTTCCACTCGGGCTTGATACCGCCCGCTCCGTTGGTAAGAATCATGGTCTTAGCGCCGGTTGCAGCGGCGGTTCTCACGGAGTGGACTACCGAGCGAACGCCGTGGTTCTCATAAAAGTGAGTGCGCGCTCCAATAACCAAAGCGTGCTTGCCATTTGGCAGGCGAATAGAACGAATCGTGCCAACGTGCCCAATTACAGCTGACTTTGAAAAGCCAATGATTTCGCTGCCTGGGATCTCACTTACCGTCTCACCAATTAGGTCGGCAGCCTTAGCCCAGCCAGAACCCAGGGTTAGGGCGATGTCGTGGCTTGGAATACCAGAGATATTCGCGATTTGTTTTGCAGCCTCTTGGGCTATTTCGAAGGGGTTAGCACCCTCGACGTTGAGTGAATTGACCATAAAAATCAGTCTAACTAACCCCGCAACCCAGATTGGTAGGGGAGAATGAACCCGTGGCAATTTCATCTTCGAACCAACATCGAATCGTAATCATTGGCGGTGGCCCTGGTGGCTACGAAGCAGCAAGGGCTGGGCGCCAGCTAGGTGCTGAGGTAATCCTCATTGAGGACAGTGGCATCGGAGGCAACGCGGTACTGACCGATGTGGTGCCCTCTAAGACCCTTATCGCCACCGCTGACGCCGCTCAACAGGTAGCGCAGGCGCAAAGCCTGGGAGTTACATTCTCGATTGACAACAAGCCTGTAAAGCCCAAGGTGGAAATCGACCTAGAGGCTGTGAATAAAAGACTGCTCGCTTTAGCCAAGAGCCAATCCGAGGACATGCTTCTAACCCTCAAGAATGAAGGTGTTCGAGTCATCTCCGGACGTGGACATCTTGACGGCAATCACCACGTGGTAGTTGAGCCAACATTGGGTGGAAAGCCCGAGCGAATCGAAGCCAAGACCATCATCGTTGCAGTTGGTGCACACCCGAGAGAAGTGCCCGGGTCGAAGCCAGATGGCGATCGTATTTTCACTTGGAAGCAGCTATACAACCTAAAGGCTCTGCCAGAACACATGATTGTGGTTGGTTCGGGTGTGACCGGTGCCGAGTTCGCATCCGCTTACTTGCAACTGGGTAGCCAGGTCACTCTGATCTCCAGCCGCGACAAGGTTCTGCCGGGAAACGATGCTGACGCGGCTGAATTGATCGAAGACGTTTTCCGCCGCGGCGGCATGCAAATTCTGAACAAGTCTCGCGCAGTTTCAGTGGTTAACACCGGCACTGGCGTCCAGGTCACTTTGGAAGATGGATCAGTCATCGAGGGCAGCCACTGCTTGATGGCAGTCGGTGCAATTCCAAACACCGAGGGGCTTGGTCTTGAAGAGGCAGGCGTTGAGCTGACCCCAACCGGTCACGTGATTGCCAACAAGGTTGCCAGAACTTCGAGGGCGAATGTTTACGCAGTTGGTGACTGCTCGACCGCTATGCCACTTGCTTCGGTAAGTGCCATGCAGGGTAGAACTGCGGTCTACCACACCATGGGAGACGTTGCCGCCCCAACCAGAATGCGCAATGTTGCGTCTAACGTTTTCACCGCTCCCGAGATTGCATCGGTCGGCTGGTCGCAGGCTGAGATCGAACAGGGCCTTGTCCGCGGTGAGATTCAGAAGGTAATGCTTGAGACCAACCCGAGAGCGAAGATGCAGGGCATCCGCGAGGGTTTCATCAAGCTGTTTGCATCGATTGGCTCTGGCACCGTAATCGGTGGCGTTGTCGTTGCACCTAGGGCATCGGACTTGATCTACCCAATTTCGGTAGCTATTGAGAATCGACTTACGGTTGACCAGCTGGCTCGCACCTACACGGTCTACCCATCGCTGGCAGATTCAATTGCAGAGGCTGCCTCTGCCCTGCACCAACCGATTGACTAGTCAGTTATATCTAGAATTCGAGTTCCCGCAGAGATTGTTGCTCCAACGCTTACGCCCATCGAGCTAATCGTTCCCGAGCGATGAGCAGTCAGTGGTTGCTCCATCTTCATGGCTTCGAGCACAACCACTAGGTCACCGGCCTCAACATGGTCACCTTCGTTGACAGCAAGTTTGACTACCGTCGACTGCATCGGGGCCAGCAAGCTATTGCCCTTTGCGCCGGTGTGGCTGGATGCTCCCGAGCTCTTCGCACGCTTAGGCGCATGTCCAGCTGCGGAGCCAATCTCACCAACAAGCAATCGCTTTGGAACGCTTACCTCTAAGCGCTTACCGGCAACCTCAACAACCACCTCGTGGCGCGGTTCCGCCTCAGGAAGATCCTCCGCCTGTCCAGACCAAGGCTCAATGGTGTTGTCCCACTCGGTCTCGATCCAACGGGTGTAAACACCAAACTGGCCACTCTCGCCGGTAAAGGCAGGGTCGTTTACGATTGCGCGGTGGAAGGGCAAAACCGTCGGTAGACCGTGAACCTGCATTTCTTCCAGAGCTCTTCTAGAGCGCTGCAGTGCCTCGGCGCGAGTCGAGCCGGTCACAATAAGTTTGGCAATCATCGAGTCAAAGTTTCCGGAAACAACATCTCCCGAAACGACTCCCGAGTCCACTCGAACGCCAGGTCCGCTCGGGGCTACAAACTGGTGGATAGCTCCAGGAGCTGGCAAGAATCCGCGGCCTGGGTCTTCGCCATTGATGCGGAATTCAAAGCTGTGACCAGACACCTTAGGGTCGCCGTAATCCAGCACCCCACCCTCGGCAATACGGAATTGTTCGCGAACTAGGTCAAGGCCGGTGACCTCCTCGGACACCGGGTGCTCAACCTGAAGGCGAGTGTTTACCTCCAGGAATGAAACCGTGCCATCTTGGGCAATAAGGAATTCACAGGTTCCGGCACCTTCGTAACCAACCGCCTTGAGAATTGCCTTTGAAGACTCATAAAGCCTGGTCTCTTGGTCAGCAGTTAGGAATGGAGCCGGAGCCTCTTCAACCAGCTTCTGGTGGCGACGCTGCAATGAGCAGTCGCGCGTAGAAACCACAACAACGTTTCCGTGTTGGTCTGCAAGACACTGGGTCTCAACGTGTCGAGGTTTGTCTAGGTATTTCTCCAAAAAGCACTCACCGCGACCAAATGCAGCAATCGCCTCTCGGGTTGCAGATTCAAATAGCTCCTGGATTTCGCTTGACTCGCGAACAATCTTGATGCCGCGACCACCACCACCGTAGGCGGCCTTGATGGCCACCGGAAGGCCGTGAATCGCAACAAAGTCCTCAACCTCTTTGACGGTCTCAACCGGGTTGATGGTGCCAGGTGCCAGTGGCGCTCCAACAGATTCCGCAACTTTGCGAGCCGAAACCTTGTCACCTAGCTGCTCGATCGAGGCAGGCTTAGGGCCAATCCAGATTAATCCAGCGTCAATTACTGCTTGAGCGAATTGAGCGTTTTCGGATAGAAAGCCATATCCGGGGTGAACCGCATTAGCACCTGAGCGCTTAGCAATCGCAATCAGCTTGTCGGAAACCAGGTAAGTTTCAGCGGCGGTCTCGCCGGTTAGGGCGTAAGCCTCATCGGCAAGCTTTACGTGTTGCGCGTATCGGTCGCCATCGGCGTAAACCGCAACGGTGAGGATCCCAGCGTCCTTGGCGGCTCGAATAATTCGAACTGCGATTTCGCCTCGGTTGGCGATGAGTAACTTGGTAATTCGGCGCTGGGTCATAATCGAAAAGCTTATTGCCCTCTACGCCCTGAAATTTATAAGTAAACGACAAAAAATCTGCCGTTTCGTTGCGGTTATCTCCATAGCGATTGGTAGTCGTGACCGAGTTCTGTTACCAGCTCGCGAAGGGCCACAAGTGAAAGTCCAACTACGGTGTGGTAATCCCCTTCGATGCGCTCGACAAAGGCACCACCAATGCCATCGATGGTGAATGCCCCCGCAACCTGCAGCGGTTCGCCCGTTGCCACATATTTGTGAATTTCCTCGTCAGTCAGGTTTGCAAATTTCACAGTTGTCTGCGTTACCTTTCCAACACCTTCGCCAGTTTCTCCATCAATGAGCCAGTGACCTGAGCACAAAACCCCAGTTTGACCGCGCATTTTTTGCCAGCGTGCAATTGCAACTTCCGGCAGGTGAGGCTTGCCAAGCATTTCTCCGTCCAGCAAAAGCGCTGAATCGCAGCCTAAAACTAGACCTTCGAAGCTCACGGCCTCGGCCTTGGCGCGAGCCAGCAACAGTGTCATGTCTTGGATCGTGGGTGGCTTTACGGCTTCAACCAAGGCATCCTCATCCACCCCGGGCGAGCGGGTTTCAAAAACGATCCCAGCGTCGTTGAGCAGTCGCTTTCTAGCGGGCGATGTTGAGGCAAGTAGCAATTTGGTCACGGGAGCAAGGTTAGCTGTGGAACACTGTGGGAGTGAATCTTCGAGTAAAAATTGAAAAAGTTGCCCACGGTGGAGTTTTTGTAGCCCGCCACGAGGGACGAGTCATCTTTGTAACCGGTGCAATCGACGGCGAAGTCGTCGATGTTGAGATCACCGAGGACGCCGGAAAGTTTCTTCGCGCCACAGTAACAAACGTTGTGGAAGCATCCGAACACCGCAAACCACACTTCTGGAAAGCCGCCCGCGAGGGCGCAGGTGGTGCAGAGTTTGGTCACATCACCTTGGAGCACCAGCGAGAGCTGAAGAGCCAGGTGCTTGCCGAAGCCCTGCAGCGCATGGCGGGACTCGAGTTTGAGACCAAAGTCGCAGCTTGCCCCGGAGAGACAGATGGCTTGCACTACCGAACCCGCGTCCAGCTCAATGTTGACGCCACCGGCACCGCGGGGCCAATGCGACCAAGATCAAACGATGCAGTCTTCACCCCAAATCTCCCGCTCGCTGTCTCAGAAATCGAAGAGCTGGGCATCCAGCTAAAAAACTGGAATGGCGTAAAGAAGATTTCGATCGCAGCCAGCTCAACCGGCGATTTGCAGTGGATGGTTGACGGCAAGCTAAACGGCTCAGAGCGTCTAATTGAGCGAGCAGCTGGCCGAACCTTCCGATTGACCTCAGGTGCTTTTTGGCAGGTTCACAAAGAAGCGGCAAACGTTCTAACCAAATCGGTCTTTGAGGCTGCAGATCTTTTGGAGTTTGATGCAACCAAACCGGCCTTGGACCTTTATGCGGGTGCCGGATTATTTAGCGCGACCATGGCCGCAAAATACAGCTCGACCCACTTCACAGCTGTTGAGAACAGCAAGCAGGCTGTGACCGATGGAACCAAGTCGGCTATCGATCTTTCGAACTTGAAGTTTGAGAAGTCAGACGTGCTGCAGTATTTGCGAATCGCGAGCGCTAAGCCGGGGAGTTTCGACACCGTGGTGCTCGACCCACCGCGCTCCGGAGCCGCTGGCAAGGTGATTGATCAGCTGGTCAAACTTCGCCCAAGAAACATCATTTATGTGGCTTGCGACCCGGTTGCCTTGGCTCGCGACCTGGGATCACTTTCCAAGGCGGGATACCAACTTAGGGGACTCAAATCGTTAGATATATTCCCTCATACTCACCACTTTGAAGCGGTGGCAGCCCTAACGCTTAGCTAGCCATAGCTGGTTATCGCGATGAGTTGCACTTTGGCTCTTCTGGAACCTGCCAGTCAAGTGCAAGTGAGTTCGTGGGTTTCGTTGCGACTGTAAGTGACTTACTTCTTCAGATAACGGGTAAGAATTTCCTAGCTCTGACTCGCCCGATTTAGTTATTCGACCTTAACAAGTTGACGGGCAGATCTAAAGACCCCGCCCATTCAACTACCCCCAT
>NZ_CBCHRQ010000019.1:0-18775 GCF_965064355.1 Aquiluna sp. | reverse complement strand
ATAAAAGGAGCCTGGTCCAAAGTGGTAACGATGGTCACGTCTCCACCCAGAGCAACCTCGAGCTCGGACACGAGATCCTGAACACCGTTAGACACTGCAACTGTGTTGGCATCTGGAGTCTTGGTGATGGAAACAGCAAGTGATGGCTTGCCGTTAGTTCTTGCGATCGAAGTGACCGGAGAGTCCTCGTAGACAACATCGGCAACATCACCGATGGTTACAACACTCGATGAGCTGCCGCCAACCAGTGGAAGTGCCTCGATTGCCTCAACGGTGCTGACCGCCGAGCCCATCTGGATAGCGATCGAGCCATTGTCATCTACCAGGGTTCCAACCGGAAGCACAAGGCCATTAGCGGTTAGAGCGGTTGCAATGTCGCGCTGGGTTAGTCCTGCGGAAGCCAGACGGAACTGGTTCAAAGTTAGGTTTACCTGCTTGGTGATTGCTCCGGAAACCGCAACGTCGCGGACTCCATCAACCTGCTGGAAAATACTTGGAGCACTCTGCTCAAGCTCTTTGCCAATCGCTTCGTTGTCACCGTTGTCTGCAGAAACCGCAAGCACGATGATTGGAACAGAGTCAAAAGACCCTGACAGCACCTGAGGCTCAGCGCCCTGTGGCAGTGAGCCCTGGACCTTGCTCAGGGCATTGTTTAGGCGCTCTGTCGCCTGGGCGGTAGTGGTTCCGAAAGCAAATGAAACTCGAATTACAGACAGGCCAGTGGTTGAGGTGACGGTGGTGGATTCTAGGTTTTCTAAGCCCAAGACTGAATTCTCAATTGGCACCGATACCTGCTTGTCGACAACCTCAGGAGAGGCTCCCGCATAGCTGGTCACAATCGCAGCGGATGGAATCTCGATTGAAGGAATCAACTCCTGCTTGAGACTGCCGAGCGACAGAACGCCAAAAGCCGCAATGATCACGGTGACTAGCGCTACGACGGCGCGATTGGCAAGAGAAAGCTTAGAAAGTAAGAACAACTTCAACCTCGAATGTTTAGATGACTAGTTAGAACAGCCAACTACCAAGAATACTCCCAAAAACCCACTATTTTCTAGGCTTTACGGATAACCAACTGGCTTCAAAAGCTGCGCTTCTAGAAGTCCAAAGCCTTTATGAATCGAACCGGGTTACCAAAGCGATGAGCCGTGATGGCCACTGCCTGCTCCTTGAAGTAGGGGAGTAGCTCCAGGTAGCCAGATTCGGTGGGCTTTTGATCGTAAATTGCAATCTCACAACTTGCCAAAACGGAGTCAGCAGCAACCGGAGTAGAAGCGCCAATCCAGCGAACTCGGCTCTGGGAACCACCAACTCTTGCCAACCACTGGGATTCCGATTCGATCTTGATGCTCACGCCAAGCTTCCTTAGCGGTTTCAACAGGCGCTGCGGGATTTCATATGCTGAAACCGACCCGTTGCCAAGAGCTGCCATGGTTGCAATCGATCTCCAAGAGTCATATCGAGTTGCTGATTCGCTGATTCTGAGCTCGCAGCCCGCCGGAACATAGCGCAGTAAGTTGATCTCGCTTTGCAGACCACTTGGGTCAGTGCGCTGCGGGAAGTAATCACGTCTAGCAGCGATGTCGTTTTGCAGTCCACGGGTTAGCGACTCAACCTCTGAGTCAGTTAGTTCGCTCTCTGCCGCCAGTGCCAAAATCTGCAACAGCTGCTTGTCCTTAATCACTTCGCGCAACATCGCTGGCTTGGACCCAAAGTCGGTCAGAGTCGCCAGGTAGTTTGGGCCACCAGCTTTTGCGGTTGGACCGATTGAGCTGCGCTTCCAGCCACCAAATGGCTGGCGCTGGACGATTGCGCCGGTGATGGTGCGGTTGACGTAAAGGTTTCCTGCCTGCACCTTGGAGATCCAAAGGTTGATCTCATTCGGTTCTAGCGAGTGAAGACCGGCGGTTAGGCCATAATCAACGGCATTTTGTAGCGCAATCGCATCCTCGAGATCGCGTGCGGTCATCACCGACAGCATCGGTCCAAAGTATTCGGTTTTGTGTGACCTAGAGCCTGGACGAACCCCGGTCCGAATTCCAGGAGACCAAAGCTTGCCTGAGTCATCAAGCTTCTTTGGCTCTAGTAGCCAGTTCTCGCCGCGCTCAAGGCTGGTTAGTCCCTTTAACAGCTTGCCCTGTGGTGCCTCAATAACAGGTCCCATTTGGGCCATTGGGTCTTGCGGGTGAGCCACGTGAATCGACTTGACCGCATCTTCTAACTGGCGCATAAATCGCTTTGATTTAGCAACCGAGCCAACCAAAATTACGAGTGAAGCGGCAGAACACTTTTGACCGGCGTGGCCAAATGCCGAGTAGGCAATGTCCTTGACCGCAAGGTCTAGATCCGCGTTCGGGGTCACGATGATCGCGTTTTTACCACTGGTCTCTGCGAACAGTCTTAGGTTCGGGTTGAACTTGCGAAATCGCTCAGCAGTCTCAAAACCACCGGTCAGGATCACCTGGTCCACATCAGGATGTGAGATCAGCTGCGCGCCAAGGGCGCGCTCTGCTAGCTGAATCGGCACCAAAACACCCGCCGGCAAAACCTCATTCAATAGTGATGCAACTACCGCACCACATCGAGCAGCCTGACCCGCAGGCTTGAAGACCACCGCGGAACCAGCTGCAATAGCGGCAAGAGCGCTGCCGGCAGGAATAGCGATTGGGAAATTCCAAGGAGGGGTGACCAGAGTAACTCTTCTTGGCTTTGCCACGGCGCCATCGATCTCGGAGAGCTTTTTGGCCTGCTCTGCGTAGTAGTGAGCAAAGTCGATGGCCTCTGAAACTTCGGCATCCGCCTGGTCAAAAGCCTTACCGGTCTCGCTCATCGCAACCTCAATGAGGTCGGCTCGGTTGCGCTCTAGCAACACACCAATTTGATGTAGGAGAGCGGCTCTTTCGTAAGGGTCGCGCTTACCCCACTCAATTCCAGCCTGCTCGGCAGTGGCAATTGCTTCTTTTAGCGCAGTCTCGGTTTCGATGAACTGTTTTTCAATCTCAAGCTTTCCAAGTCGAGAGGAGCCACTGCGCTTGATGATCTCGTAAGCCCAGATTCTGTTACCAGCTAGCGCCGGGTCAGTGTCTGGAGCATTCCCAAATCCAGCTGCCGGGGTCACTGCCGAGTCATTACGACGATCCTGCAGGCGATTTGGAATTGGAACCTGGTCATCCAGCATCGACATGGAGGCTACGAAGCGATTCTTCTCGATAGCGAACGACTCTTGCTTGCTCAGCTGGAATGCATTGGAGAGGAAGTTTTCCTTGCTGGCACCCTCTTCAAGTCTGCGAATCAGGTAGGCAATAGCAACGTCAAACTCTTGCGGGTGAACAACCGGAGTGTAGAGAACCAGGGAACCAACGCTCTTGCGAACCACTTCGGCCTGAGCCGGGGCCATGCCGAGCAACATCTCGACATCCATACCGTTTTCAATACCGCGATGCTGAGACAGCGTCCACGCAAAAGCGAGGTCAAAAAGATTATGTCCGGCAACACCGATTCGAACATTCTGAATGCGATCTTGGGTAAGTGCGTAGTTCAGCACGCGCTTGTAGTTGGCATCTGCTGCAGCCTTCGACTCAACGGTTGCCAGTGGCCAGCCATGCATTTCGGCATCGACCTGCTCCATTGGTAAATTGGCACCCTTTACGACTCTTACCTTGATTGCAGCACCACCGGCAAGGACTCTGAGGGCAGCCCACTGCTGGAGGTCGATCATGGCTCGAAGCGCGTCAGGTAGATATGCCTGTAGCACGATTCCAGCAGGCAGTGATTTGAACTGAGGCTTGGACAAAATGCGCTTAAAGACCTCGATTGTGAGTTCTAGGTCGTGGTATTCCTCCATGTCCAAGTTGATGAACTTGTTTGCACCATCGCGCATGGCCAGTTCGTAAAGCGGAGTTAGACGCTCAACAACCTCGGTGACGTTTTCATCAAATGCCCACTTGGAGTGTGGGGCAGTGGTGGCAGAAACCTTCAGGGAGATGTAGTCAATGTCCTTGCGGCTCAGAAGCTCCGCAGTTTTATTGAGTTTGCGCTTGGCCTCAAGATCTCCAAGCACTGCCTCACCCAGCAGGTTTATGTTGAGCTTCGCGCCGGATCCCTTAATTCGTCGAAGCGCAGGACCGAGTTTCCCCATCGATGCGTCGATCACCAGGTGGCTCACCATATTCCTAAGCACCTTGCGGGCGATTGGTACAACTATCTGAGGGAACAGCGGTGCAAACACCGCGCCTAGGGAAATTAGAAAGCGAAGTGCGAAGGGCAAGAACTTAGGCGTTAGCTTGCGAAGTTGGTTTAGATTCTTGGCGGCAACCTTTTTATCTTCTGGGCGAATCACGCCATCAACGAATCCAACCGCAAATTCGAGTCCGTTTGGATCTTGAAGCAGTCCTGCTAGACGCTTGGATGCCTTTGGAGTCGGCAGCTTTGCTGCCTCTTCAATCCAATTTTGAGTCTGGGCAATAGCCGCCTCGATCAGTTCTTCTCTGCCTTGAATGGCAGGAATCTGAGTTGTGGAAAGCGACATTGGTCCCCTTGAAGCCGGAATGATATTTGCAACATTAACTCTAACCATTTCGAGGCAATAGAATTGGCATCTTGCCCTCGTAGCTCAGTGGATAGAGCAAGAGCCTTCTAATCTCTTGGTCGCAGGTTCGATTCCTGCCGAGGGCGCTTTTCGTACCCGCTGGCATGCGTTTTGATGCTATAAAGAGAGCATGCGCAAACTATTGGGCCTCACCCGCTACGCGGTTATCGTGCCAGCTATCGCTTCGATCATCGGAGCACTGCTATTGATGCTCCGCGGCTCGGTCGCCATGATTCAGGTGGTCTATGACACCGTGGTGAATCAGGCATACCTCAAGGACACCATCGTTGAGGTGCTAACCGCGGTTGATGCAATCCTGCTGGGCACCGTGCTCTTGGTTATTGGCTATGGCCTCTACGAGTTGTTTGTCGATGCCGACATCGAAGTCCCGGCCTGGTTGCAGGTTAGAGACCTCGATGACCTCAAATCGAAGCTGATCGGAGTTGTCGTTGCGATTATTGCAGTGGTCTTTGTCGGAATCTTCGTTGACGCCAAGCGTGGTGCCGATGTCATCTCTTACGGAGTTGGCGCTGGAGCCCTAGTCGCTGGTCTCGCTCTCTTTGCCTACGCCACTAAAAAACAGAGCAAGAACTCCGATGACAAGAGCTAGGTTTTAGCGAGAGCGCTGGCGATTGCGGTTAGCGTTTGCTGGCCTTGCAGGCTTTGCAGTTCGCTCCTGATTACCACCCTGAACATTCGGTCTGCCAGATTTTGGCTGGGCCGGACCAGATTGCTTTAGGGCACGCTTGCGTTGAGCGTTGCGACCATTTGAGGTTCCGCCACCACCCTGAGGCTGAGGAGCCTCAGCTACAGGCTTGACGTATGGTGCAACCTCACCAATAAGAGCGACAACCTCATCGGACTTCGCGCTAACGCGCATCGGAACCATATTGATCTTTGCCATCTTGAGTAGGTCAGTAACGTCTTTTCGCTGCTCAGGCAGTGTGATGGTAACTACGTCACCCTCAGCACCGGCTCGAGCGGTTCTGCCGGAGCGGTGAAGGTAGGCCTTGTGCTCGGCAGGTGGGTCAACGTGAACCACAAGGTCTACAAAGTCAACGTGTACGCCTCGAGCAGCTACATCGGTAGCGACCAAAACCTTTACCTTGCCCTCACTGAACGCAGCCAGGTTGCGGTCACGAGCCGGTTGGGACAGGTTGCCATGGAGGTCAACCGCTGGGATGCCGGCCTGGGTCAAGGTTCTTGCAAGCTTCTTGGCAGTGTGCTTGGTGCGCATAAACAGAATTCTTCGTCCAGTGCCAGAGGCAAGGGCGTGAATTAGTTGCTTCTTTGTTTGCGCATCCGACGCCTCAAACACATGGTGAGTCATCTGGGCGACAGGGGAGTTGACCTCATCAACAGAGTGCATCACCTGGTTCGAGAGGAACTTGTCTACAAGCTTGTTCACGCCGTTGTCCAAAGTTGCCGAGAACAGTAGGCGCTGTCCACCCGAAGGGGTAGCGTTCAAGATTCTGGTCACACCAGGCAAAAAGCCAAGGTCTGCCATGTGGTCGGCCTCATCCAAAACTGTCACCTCAATGGCGTCGAGCTTTAGAAAACCCTGAGCCATTAGGTCTTCAATGCGACCTGGGGTGGCAACGATGATTTCAACACCGGCCCTAAGAGCCTGAACCTGGCGCTGCTGAGAAATTCCACCAAAGATTGTGGTGACCCTAAGGTTCATTGCCTCAGCGATTGGCTGCAGGGTCTGGGTGATCTGAGTAGCAAGCTCTCTGGTTGGTGCAAGCACCAAGCCGCGAGGCTTGCGATCTGTGTTTCCGCGCTTGCCAGCAAGCCTTGCAACCATTGGAATACTGAAGGCAAGGGTTTTACCAGAGCCGGTCTTACCGCGGCCTAGAACGTCCCTGCCGGCAAGTGTGTCAGGCAAGGTGTCAACCTGAATAGGAAAAGGGGAGTCAATACCCTGAGCGCTAAGCACGTCTGCAATCGCTGCAGGCACGCCAAGATCGATAAATGATTTTTGAGACATAAGTTTTTAATTGCTTTCACTCGATGGCTAAAGCATCGATTTGTTGGACGAGCCTTTTGGCTCGAAATGGCGTACGCATCATTTGATGCATTCGTTCGCCGAAGGAAGAGAGAATCCACTGGAAGTGGAGCGTTCTACGACGCAATGTTGCGGTTTCCCGCTCATTACCTAAAGCCTAGTCCAGCTGGCCTTTTTCCGAAGGTTTATTTTCCTTGGGAGCGTTGGAGGCTAGTGAAAAACGGCCTCATAAAGCATGTAGAGACCTAGGAGTGTAAGTGCAAGCCCACCAATGCCGCGGAAGGTAGCAAGGCGCTGGTGGGAGCTAGCAAGCCAGCTCCTTGCCTGTCCAGCGGCAATTGCATAGACCGAGTCAGAGAGGACGCCAATAACGCTAAAAATTGCTCCCAGCAGCAACATTTGGATGACTGGATTACCTAGTTCTGGGGATGTGAATGAGGGTAGGGCAGCGATGAAGAACACGAAGGTCTTGGCATTTGTGATGCCAACCAGAAAGGATTGCCGAACCACCATTGTGGCGCTGCTGCGCTCCGCCTCCACTTCCAGATCAAAGTCGGCACGAGAAAGAATGGCTTTGACACCGAGGTAAATGATCATCCCAGCGCCAAACACCCGAATAGCCAAAAACAATAGCTCCGACTGCTGAATCGCAACCCCAAGGCCAAGTGAAATAACAACTATCTGGATGCCGACACCGAAGGCATTGCCCAAAACGCTCAATAGAGCTGCTTTGGTGCCCAAAATTAGTGCTCTACCAATGGTGAAAAGCACGCCAGGCCCTGGAACCACAATGATTACTAGCGCTAGCACCAGGAATGCTGTGAGGTTTGAGGAGCTAGGAAGCACTATTAGAGCGCTGCGGCCAAAGCGATGTCGACCATATTCCTAAAGCCAGTCTCGCGCTCTTCCGAGGAGGTCGAGGCAGAACCGTCCATTAGGTCCGAAACGGTCAGAATGGAGAGCGCTTTTCTGCCAAATCTTGCGGCCAGGGTGTAGAGCTGGCTGGTTTCCATTTCCAGCGCCAAAATGCCGAGTTTCTTCCACTGCTCCAAAGAATCAGTCTCGTCATAAAAGAGATCGCCTGATACGACACCACCGATGTGGAAGTCGATGCCCATTGTTCTCGCCTTAGCAACTGCCTTTTCAAGTAGTTCATAATCCGCGATGGGGGAGAAGTCCAAGCCGTTGGTCGCTCTGCGATTGATTGCGGAGTCGGTAGAGGCCGCCATTGCAATAACAACATCGCGCAATTTAGTCGGAGGCAAACCACCCGAGGTACCAACGCGAATAGCGGTTTGCACACCGTAGTCGTTGAAGAGTTCGTGTGCATAAATGCCAATGGAAGGCGCACCCATGCCGGTGCCCTGCACCGAGATTCGCGTTCCTTGGAATTCACCAGTGAAACCAAACATGTTTCGCACGCTGGAATATAGGGTTGCGTTCTCGAGCAAATTCTCTGCAATCCACTTCGCACGAAGTGGATCTCCAGGCAAAAGAACGATATCGGCTATCTCACCTGGCTTGGCTGCAATGTGGGTGCTCACATCTAGAGTCTAGAAGTTTCCCGATGTTGACGAACTAGGAACATCAAAATTGCCAATGCAACAAGTGAACTGGAAATACTCAGCGTAAGTGAAAGAATGCCCATCTCTACCAAAGCAAGGCCGAAGATAACTGGCGCGAAACTGAGAAGAATATCCGATGCGGCCATGATATGACCCTGGCGATGCCCGTAGTTCTTGGAACCAAAAAGGTGTAGCGGAAGGACACCTGCCGCCACCGTGAGAAAACCAGAGCCCATGCCATGCAGAAACGCGAATGCGACGTAGCCAAGCTCGTTGTATAGCGCCAAAGCGGATGCACCTATCGGATGCAGCACAAGCGCTAGCACTGCAACCAACACTGGCGTTAGCAGTTCAGGAAAGATTACCTGCAATAGTCTTGCCAACACTTGGCCCGGACCGAGCAGTGTCGCGGCAAGCAGGGCGAACTCTCCACTTGCGCCCGCGATGTCAATCACGAGAGGTAAGTGTGCCCCCATTGCAACCTGCACAAAACCGCCAAAGACGAAAAGCGCACTTGTGAGCACAACCAAAACCCTTGAAACCGGAGCCGCGTCTTGCCCAGTAGCAGCTCGAAGACTGCGTCTCCCGTGGCGCTGATCACGCTTTCCACCAGGCAGTGACAGGTGCAAAGGCAGCGAGATCAGGATGTGGGTTATGGCCCAAAACAATAGTGCCTCACGCCATGAGAACTTCCCCTCGATCCATGAGGTGATCGGCCAGCCAATGGTACTGGCGAACCCAGCGATCAAGGTTATCCCGGCGATCGTGCGACGCGCCTGATCCCCAAGAATCTCGACGGCTGAAGCGAAGGCAGCGTCATAGAGTCCTGCAGCCATTGCAATGCCCACGACTAACCAAGCCGCCCCAAAGCTAATCGGATCGGTAGCCAGCGACATCAACCCAAGGCCAATTGCGAAGAGTACAGAAGCTGCAGGCAACACGACTCGACCACCGAATCGATCAATTTGCTTCCCCAAGATCGGTCCCAGTAGTCCGCCGAGTATCGAAGCTAACGCTACGTAGCCGAAGTAGTTCTCGAACCGAAACCCAAGGTCTCGAGAAATGGGCTCGGCCAAAATTGCAGAGAGGTAGTAGGAAGAGGCGTAACCAATCGTTTGAGTGATTCCAAGCTGAACCGTCAATTGTTTGCGCGTCTTGGGCATTTCAAAAGATTACAAACGAATCCAGGCCCGTCTGGCACCCATGTCTTTCTGCTCACCAGTTGTTGGGCGCAACTTAACCTGCACGGTCTATTTTGAGAACATGATTGACAAAAACCATCCAGTAACCAGGTTGGCCAATTTGCGTGACCTCGGTGGTGCCGCAGGTAACCTTGGAGCCGTCAAGTCGGGGCTATTGTTCCGGTCGGACGACGTTGCCACCATTGATGATGCTCAACTCAGCGAGCTACTGGATCTGAAGCTAGGTCTCATTATTGACTTTCGTTCAAAAGCAGAGCTGGAAAGTATTGGCAGGGGGCCGCTAGCTAAAGAGGCAATCGACTATTTACATCTGCCGCTACTTGACTACATCGGAGAAGATCACAATCTTGGTTCTGAGCACCTAAGCCAAGAGTTCACAAATGAAATGCTGGGTTATTGGTATGCAGATGTCCTACGCAAGGCCGCGCCAATGATTGCTGAAGGAGTCTCTGCAATCGCAGAGCACGCAGGTCCTGCGCTTTTTCACTGCGCCATTGGAAAAGACCGCACGGGAATCTTTGCCTCAACTCTCTATTCCCTGCTAGAGGTCGATAGGGGTCACATTGTTCGCGACTTTGCTCGCACCGACGCTAATCTTCCTCAAATTTTGGCCCGCTTAGCTCATAGTCAACCGTTCTGGAACGAAGAGACCATGCGAAAGTCCGGAGCACTCATGCGAGCCCAGCCGCAGGCTCTAGAAGCGATGTTTGCAGCGGTTGCCTCAGACGGCACGACAATTACTCAAACCATGATCGCGGCGGGACTCTCGTCCAAGAGCGTTGCTCAGTTGAGAATCAAGCTCGTGGATTAGTCGAGCAACAGCTCCAAAACATAAGTCACATCAGGAACTACAAGGTCCGCCCCAGCCTGCAACAGGGTGTCTGAATCGTGGGCGCCCGAGAGAACGCCTACCTTTAGGCCCGCGCCAAAACGAATGCCGCTTTCAATATCAGATGCGGTATCTCCCAAAATGGCAACTTCAGTTGGATCCTCAACGCCGAGGGTATCTGCAACGTATCGCAGCATTGCAGGCGAAGGGCGACCCTCATTAGTTTCCGATGGCGTGGCTGTTGCATCAATCAGGTCAACCCAACCCAGTCCCGAAATCATTTGGTCAAGGGTTGAGCGATTGAATCCAGTGTTGACTGCTATTTTGACTCCGTTGGATCTCAATGACTTGAACATTTGCTCCACACCCACAAAAGGCTTTGCTTCAGAAGCACGGGTTAGGTAATAGTCCTGAAATTTCAGAGCTGCCTGGTTGGCAAGTTCTTGTGAACCAAGTAGGTGCTCGAAAACTTCAATCTTCGCCTGGCCCATAGTGTCTGTTGCATACTTGATGAATTTTTCCGATTGCTCATCCCAGAGCCCAGGAACCACCTCGCGGAATGCCTCTTCAAAGGCTGCCAAAACGACGCCATCGTCGGAAACGATGGTTCCTGCTACGTCAAATACCGCGAGCTTAAACAATGAACATCTCCTTGATTGAGGTTTCTGCGATTGCGGGGGATAGGGTGTTGCCTCGGCCGCCGGGACCGGTAACGACCATAATTCGGTCGCCAACTTTCTCTCGGACGCAAATAAGGTCGGCTGTGTTTTGGCTGTAGATACCCTGCCATCGGGTTACGACTCTGGGTCTTGTGCCAAGGATCGATTCAACCTCATCGAGCAGCAGTTCGTAACAGTCTTCGCGCATCTCGTGCGGGAAGGGCTCTTCGTAAACATGGGTATCTCCCATGGTGAGGGTGCCATCGATCCGCTGCTGCAATAGCAATTGCATGACCATCTCAGATACCAAAGAGCGCACTGGTTCAAGCTTTTCGATAGCAGTACCGCGGTACCCGGGATAAAACCTCAGCGAGTCAAAGTTCGCAATAGAGGTCGTTAGAGTTACTCCAGGGTGCTCCAGACGTGCCATCTGCAAGAAGACCCTTCGTAACGGTGCCTGTTTTAACAAGTCCGGGAATAGCGTGTTGTGATCAGCACCGGGAACCACGAATACGCAGTCGCCAGCAACTTCGCTACCACTTCGTAGCTGAAGCGTGACCGAAGCTCCGGTATCTGTAATGCCAGTAACTTCTTGACCTGGAAGATATTTGAAGTGAGAGTTTTTGTGCATGATGTCGCGCATTTCGCCCAGCACCAGATGTGGTTCGACGACGGCGTCTTGCGAGCAGTAGAGCCCACCGAAAACATTTGACCCTTTAATGCCCGGGTTGATCTCCTGCAATTCTTTTCGATCAATCGCCCTCCACCCACGAAGTTCGGCATCGGGATACTCGGCCACCTCCTCAATCACCTCTTGGTGATTGTCTTTGGTGGCCACCAAGATGGATCCGGTTGCGCGAAACGTCAGTTCTGGGTGCTCCAGGGCGATTTTCCCCCACAGCTCTCTCGCTCGAAGCGCAACCTGAAGCTCTTCTCCTGCTGCGCGTCCTCCTACGGCGACCATGCCGAAGTTCCTAACGGATGCACCAGATGGTTTGGCATCTCTCTCAATCAGCGTGACATGATGGCCAGCCTCGAGAGCGAAGTAGGCGTGCATTGTCCCAAAGACACCTGCACCTACGATCAGAACATCAGACATAATCAGCTCCTAAATGACTTGCTTACGAACGTAACCGGCAAGAATTTCGATGAGGTAAACGATGATGAAAATCGCAAGGATAATTGCCCCTGTTGTGTCAAAACGCAGGACCTTCAAGGAGTTAAAAAGAAGAAAGCCAATGCCACCACCGCCCACAATGCCAAGAATTGCCGATGAGCGTATGTTTATGTCAAAGGTGTAGAGCAACTGCCCAATAAGAGCAGGCATGACCTGCGGTAAAACTGAAACGAAGAGTTCCTGGAATCGTGTTGCTCCAGTGGCCCGGACAGCCTCTCTGGGAGCTGGATTGATTTCTTCGATCGCATCTGCGAGCAGCTTGGCCAGAAAGCCTGCAGTGCCGATGGACAGTGCGAAAATACCCGCAACAGGACCCAGCCCGGTGGCCGCAACAAACACAATCGCCAAAATCAGTTCCGGAATGCCTCGAATGATTACAAGAATCACCCTGGTGATTCCGTAAACGAGTTTGTTTACAGTTACGTTGGCAGCGGCCAAGAATCCCAAAGGGATGGAAATAAGCGAACCAAGAACAGTAGACACCGCAGCGATTGCCAGTGTTTCAGTGATTCCCTGGACAATTTGAGGCCACGCAGAGGCAAAGTCAGGTGGGAACATTCTTAGCGTGAAGGTAAAGATTTCCCCGAAACTTCCCAGGAGCTCTAGAAAGTCAACCTGGACCGATACAAAGCCGGCGAGGATCAACCCCATAAAAAAGTACCCATAGCCGTTTGTGATCAGACGCATGCGAGTCCAAGGTGGCAAGATTCTAGGATTGGCTCTGACAGCTGGTTCACCTACTGCATCCGCACCTGAATTGTGGTTCTTGGAGTCACCCTCTTGTTTCAGCAATATAGAGCGCACTGCTGCCGATAGCAGTTCCATCGCAAGGATGAAGCCGAAGATAATTGCAACGACACCAAGTGCCTCGGAGTAATCCAAGCGCCCCAGCCGCTCCTTGAGCAGCAACCCCACGCCACCGGCTCCAACAAGGCCTAGAACGGTTGATGACCTTAGGTTAATGTCGAGTCGGAAAAGCGCAACAGAAATGAAGGCCGGAGTGATTTGTGGCACGATGGTCGCGATAATCGACTGCAAGCTGGTTGCTCCTACCGAGTTAACTGCTTCTCTGGGTGCCGGGTCTGTCTGTTCTATTGCATCTGCCAGGAGCTTGCCAACCATTCCAATCGAGTGAAAGGCGAGCGCCAGAATTCCCGGGAGTACCCCGATTCCAAGAGCTCGAACGAAAATCAGAGCAAATACGAGGTCAGGGACGGCGCGCGAAAAAACAATTACTCCGCGGGCTAAGGCGTATACGGCAGGGTGCGGGGTTGTGTTTCGGGCTGCCATGAACGCTAATGGCACACTGAGCACCAAAGCGATGAATGTGCCTAAAACCGCTATCCAAAAAGTCTCCAGGGTGAGCTTCAGCGCGCGTTCCCAGTCTGCAAAGGACGGTGGGAGCATGTAGTCAATCAGGTTATTTATGTCATCGAGGCCCGCAAAAACCGACACCAAGTCCATGTCCACGAAGATCCATCCCCAAACCGCCACCAAGAAGAATCCAGAAATTGTCCCTCTGGTTACAAACGTTGGTTTGGTGATTTTAGGTGTGAGGTTTGGCTTGCCTCCGGGTCGCAGGCCCTGCATTAGCTGAGTTTGCCCATCTTGAATAGCGATTCCTTCGCTAATTCCTCTGCGTTCATCCCCTCTGGAGTGACGCGCTGGTAAACCTCCATGACCTTCTTGGTTCCGATCTTCTTGGGCTCATCGTCCAAAACCACGACACCGTCGCGTAGGCCAACGATTCGATCTGCCCAGCCCATTGCAAGTTCAACCTGATGCAGTGTCACAACTACAGTGAGGTCCTCCTCTTTTGCAATGCGCAGCATGATATCCATGACCTGGGCGCTGGACTCCGGGTCCAGCGAGGCAACTGGTTCATCGGCAAGCATTAGAGAAGGTTTCTGCATTAGCGAACGCGCAATAGCAACTCGCTGCATTTGACCTCCGGACAGTGTGTCAGCTCGCTGGAAGGCATAGTCACCTAGTCCGACTCTGTCGAGGTGCTCCATGGCCTGCTTTCTTAACTCGAGCTTGTAGCTAGCAACACCGAATCTTGGACCGGAAATCGAGCCAAGTGCTCCGCTGAGCACGTTCTCTATCGCGGTCAGACGACCCACCAGCCCGAACTGCTGAAAGATGAAGCCGACTTGTCGACGCAAGGCACGCAGTTCCCTTGGGTTAGCGCTATTCACATGCGTGCCCAGGACGTGAATGTCGCCAGTTGTTGGTTGGGTGAGGCCGTTCAGGTGGCGCATCAGCGTTGACTTTCCTGAGCCTGAAAGCCCAATTAGGGCCATCATTTGACCCTTTGGCACTGAGAGGCTAACGCCCTTGAGCGCAACGGTGCCGTTTGGAAAAACTTTTGTTACATATTGCACGTCAATTACTGTCTGAGTCATCTTCACCTCTTGGTTTGTGACAAAACCGGAGGCCATCAGCTGGCCCCCGGTTTTGACAATTATCTGAAGAAATTACTCACACTTTGAAGAGCCGGTGGTCTTGCAAACCTTGCGAACGCCGTCGTAGAAGGAGTCATCCTTCTCAACGTAACCCCAGACATTCTCGTCAGTCAGACCACAGTCATCCACGGTGGTGCAAATGCCAGCGGCAATCAGAGCATCAACGTTTACTTCTTCCAGGATGATGCGCTTGATCTCTGCCTTCAGGCTCTCTGGCAGACCTGCCTGCATTGCAAGCGGAGATCCAGCGATTACTTCAGACTTCCATACTGTCTTGATTTCACCCTCTGCGATGTCGCCAGACTCGATTAGGTTCTTGTCAACCATTGCGTCGAAAGCGAAGCCAACTTCGCAGTCACCGTTCTTGACTGATAGAACAGATGCATCGTGGCCACCTGCAAAGACCGGAGTGATGCCGGTTTCTAGGTCAATACCTGCCGAGAGAAGACCTTCAGATGGGTAAAGGTATCCAGAGGTTGATCCTGGGTCAACAAAGCAAACAGTCTTGCCTGCGAAGTCAGCAATCGAGTTGACTGAGTCATTTGAACCGAGAGTGATTCCGTAAGACTGGTAGCCAGGCTCGATGTCAGGGCCGTCGGTCATGACGCCCGCAATCTCGAGCGTCGCGCCGCGCACACCTGCGAGAACATAGGAGAAAGGCCCGTACTGAGCGAGGTCAACGTTGCCAGCAACCTGGCCCTCGATGATACCTGCATAGTCGGTAGCTTGGAAGAACTCCACTTCAATGCCTAGGCCGGCCTCTAAAGCGTCAAGAATCTTTTGGTAGCTCTCTACTAGCGACGAGGATTCTTCCGACGGAACAGCGCCGAAGACCAACTTCTCTGGCCAGTCAGTGCGATCGACAGTGGATGTAGCAGCAGACGAAGTCGTCTCAGTGGTGGTCTCGGCAGCTGGCGCACATCCGGTTAGGACTGCAGCCATTACAGCGGAAGCTGCAAGTGCCGAAAGCTTGGTAGCTGTTGAAATCATTATGGTTTCTCTCCGTGTTTGAGGGCGGGACCTTCCCGCACTGGAAAGAAACTAATTATAAAAATCCAACCTAAAGGCATTGTTTCGTGAACTGCAGTTGAAAGAAAAAAATCGAACGGTTCAGATAGCAACCTGTCGTTTGCCTAGCGAAGTTCTTTGTTCGCAGTTTGTTCAGGTGAGCTCGAACTGCCCGCCCTCAATCTGACCCTGCTTGCGGTACAGATCGAGCTTTTGGCGAGTGTCTTGAATGTCCAAGTTGCGCATGGTGAGCTGACCGATACGGTCGGCCGGTCCAAAAGCAGAATCCTCGGTGCGCTCCATGGAGAGCTTCTCTGGGTGGTAGCTAAAGTTCTCACCCTCGGTCGAAACAATCGTGTAGTCATCGCCGTGGCGAAGCCTCAAGGTCACCGAGCCATTGATTGCGCTGGCAACCCATTTGGTTAGTGATTCGCGGAGCATTAGGGTCTGCGGGTCTAGCCAGCGGCCTTCGTAAAGCAAACGACCCATGCGACGACCCTCAGCGTGGTAGTTCGCGATGGTGTCCTCGTTGTGGATCGCGCTCATAAGACGCTCATAAGCAATGTGAATCAGAGCCATTCCAGGAGCCTCGTAGATACCGCGACTCTTGGCTTCGATGATTCGGTTCTCGATCTGATCGCTCATGCCTAGGCCGTGACGGCCACCAATGGCATTTGCCTCCATAATTACGTCCGCAGCTGAAGCTAGCATCTTGCCATTGATTGCAACCGGCCGTCCCTGCGAGAAGGTGATCTTTACGTCTTCGGTCTTGATCTCAACACTTGGATCCCAGAACTTTACGCCCATGATCGGTTCAACAATTTCAAAGGAGGTGTCGAGATACTCAAGAGACTTAGCCTCATGGGTGGCACCAAGCATGTTGGCATCGGTCGAGTAAGCCTTTTCTTTGCTGGCTCGGTAGGGGAGCTTTCGCTCCTGTAGCCATTCGCTCATCTCGTGTCGGCCACCAAGTTCGGTGACAAAGTCAGTATCCAACCAAGGCTTGTAAATCTTGAGGTTTGGGTTTGCCAAAAGGCCATAGCGGTAGAAGCGCTCGATGTCGTTGCCCTTGTAGGTTGAGCCATCGCCCCAGATCTCGACGCCGTCTTCACGCATCGCGCGAACCAAAAGAGTTCCTGTTACAACTCGTCCCAATGGGGTGGTGTTGAAGTAAACCTTGCCGCCGGTGCGAATGTGGAAAGCGCCGCAAGCAATAGCTGCTAGACCTTCTTCGGCCAGAGATTCACGGCAGTCAACCAATCGCCCAGCCTCAGCGCCATATTCGGTTGCTCGAGCGGGAATCGAATCGATGTCATCCTCGTCGTACTGACCAAGGTTCGCGGTGTAGGCGTAAGGAATTGCACCTTTTTCGCGCATCCACGCGACCGCAACTGACGTATCGAGACCGCCAGAAAATGCGATACCGACCTTTTGACCAACTGGTAGAGAAGCTAGAACCTTAGACACAGGCTCTAGGGTAACGGAAAACTTACCGCTACGCCCTTGCCATCGCACTTCGAAGAGTGTCCAGACCGAGACCACCAAGGTTCAGTGCGGTCTTGTGGAACTCCTTGATGTCAAAGCTTGCTCCCTTGCGAGCGGCGTAGTCATCGCGAATCTGCTCCCAGATACGCTGACCTACCTTGTAGCTCGGGGCCTGTGCTGGCCAGCCGAAGTACCTGGTTACCTCAAAGCGCACGAACTCTGGGCTCATGTTTACGTTGCTGCGCATGAAGTTCAGCGCGTAGTCAAAGTCCCAAACCCCGGTGCCCTCAAGGTTCTGCTTACCAAGGTGAACACCGATATCAAGCACCACGCGGGCAGCGCGCATGCGCTGTCCGTCTAGCATTCCTAGACGATCCGCAGGGTTTGATAGGAAACCAAGCTCCTCCATCAAGCGCTCTGCATACAGTGCCCAGCCCTCACCGTGACCAGAGGTCCAGGAGGAAAGCCTGCGCCAGGCGTTTAGGGTGTCGCGAATGTAGGTGGCTTGTGCGACCTGCAGGTGGTGTCCTGGAACACCTTCGTGGTACACGGTGGTGGTTTCACGCCAGGTGTCAAACTCGGTAACGCCAACCGGAACCGACCACCACATTCTGCCCGGGCGGGAGAAGTCATCGGACGGACCGGTGTAGTAGATGCCACCGTGCTGGGTTGGAGCGATCATGCACTCAAGCTTCTTGATTGGATCTGCGATCTCAAAGTGAGTTCCAGATAGCTTGGCGATTGCCTCATCGCTTAGCTTCTGCATCCACTTCTGCAAAGCATCGGTGCCGTGCAGCTTGGTGCTTGGGTCATTCTCGAGGTGCTTCACGGCTTCTGCAACCGATGCACCCGGAAGAATCTCGTTTGCTACCGCGGTCTGCTCTGCGATAACACGAGCAAGTTCTTCCTTGCCCCACTCGTAGGTCTCGTCTAGATCAACGGTTGCCCCTAGGAAACGGCGGCTGAGAATCTGGTAGCGCTCGCGTCCAATGGCATCTGGGGAGGTGCTGCGTGGCAGCAGTCCCTTTAGGTAGTCGCCAAATTCGGCATAGCCAGCGGTTGCTGAAACGGCTGCCTCCGCTAGTTGCTTTTTTAGCGACTCTGGAAGTTCTCCGCTTTCGGCCTTGGCGTTTTTAGCAAAGGTGTGGAAGAAGCCATCAGCTGTCGTGATCTGCTCAGCCTGCTTGATTACCTCGGTGAGCTGACGGGCTGCTGGCGCGTCATTGCGCTTAGCTCCCTCTTCAAGGCTTCTGGCATAGCCGCGAAGTGACTCGCCAACCTTGGACATTCTCGATGACAGGTTCTCCCAGTCCTCAACAGTTGCGGTAGGGGAGATGTCAAAAACATCACGGACACCCTGAGCAGCAGATGCAATGTTGTTTAGGCTGCGGAAGGCAAGGCCTGAATCGTAGGTCGCGATCTCACCTTTGAGTGAGAAAAGCATGGCCTCTTTGGTAACCATGTCAATGTCATCTGCTGGGGTTAGTGCTTCAAGCTTGGCAATAACCGCTTTGATATCGGTTTGCTCTTGAGCTAGGGCCTCTGGAGAGTAGTCATCCATATCTCCTTCGCCACCTGGGTAGCCAATTGATGTGGCGAATGATGGGTATGTGGCCGCTTGATCCTTTACCAATTGGTTAGCAAGCTGGTCGATCTGAGTTTCTACACGCTTCATTGCGGAGTCCTTTCAACCCCACAATGTTGCCACACTTTCTAGTCCTTGAGAACCTTGAAGGTTGCAAGGGTTCGATCATCCACAAATGCAATTCGAGTGCCGGAATCACGCGCA